>JANYEF010000407.1 GCA_025363325.1 Nitrospira sp.
GGCCTCGGCTTCCTTCCGTCGCGCATCGAGTTCTTCCGCTTTGCAGCCACACCAATAGGCCTGTCCTTTCTCAAGAAGCTGCATCGCATAACTGCGATAGAGATCGATGCGCTCGGTCTGGCGGAAAGGGCCCTCGTCCCAATCGAGCCCAACCCATTTCATTCCCTCAATAATGGCTTGGATGGATTTATCGGTTGAGCGGCTCTGGTCCGTGTCTTCGATACGGAGGACAAACACACCCTTCTGCTGGCGGGCAAAGAGCCAATTGAACAGCGCCGTGCGAACTCCACCGATGTGGAGAACACCAGTGGGGCTAGGCGCGAATCTGACCCTGACTTGACTCAAAGAATGACCCTGCGTCGTTGGAGAAACGGTCGGTATCTATAGCACGGGCCGAAAAGTGTTGTACAGAATTGTTGTTGCCCACCCTTTTATCTGGAGCGGCCTTCTGGTATGAGAGCAAGAGGGAGATCGTTATGGCGGAACTCACACAACAGGCAACGGTCCTCTCGATCACAGATCTCACGCCCCATGTTCGCCAACTGGTTGCTCTTCCGAAGATTCAGCGGGCCTTATTCCAACCAGGTCAGTGGGTCTCCTTGCAGCTACCGGTAGGCGCTAAGCCACCACTCAATCGCGCCTACTCAATGGCAGAGCCTCCCTCCCCTGCCGGACAGCTGACTCTAGTTTTCGATCGAATCCACGATGGAATCGGTTCGAGCTATCTCTACGGGCTCAAGAACGGGGATGAACTGCTGTTGTCCGGCCCCTATGGGAACTTCGCGTTACCTCTCCCACTCGATAGAGACCTGCTATTCATCAGTCGCTATACCGGTTTGGTCCCGATCCACTGCATCGTGAAACAGCTGGCGGCATCCAGGCACGCTGCCACAGTCCATCTTGATTGCGATCGGTCCGACTGAGGATGAATGGCTCTACCACGATGAGCTGCTCGCCCTAGCCGCGCGACACCCATCGTTCCGATATATGCCAGTGGCTATGAATGGAACGGACCAGGAAGTCGTCGAGGTTACCGTGAAATTGCTTCAACCGCTTGTCACTGGCAAACAAAAAGTAACGCCACTACTCAGCGGGGTCAAAGGATTCGTGCGACCGTTGCGGGCTTATCTCATGGAGACTGGTTACGAGCGAAAAGAAGTCAAAACTGAAACGTACAATTAGTTAATGCCCTTCTCTCACCAGGTTCTTATTGACCGCCGGAATCTCGACAACAATGTCTTTCGTCCCGTTTGGCACACATTGGCAACTGAGTCGTGACTGCAACGCGGTCATCGGCGCTTCCTCCAACTGATCGAATTCATCGTCCGTGCCTTCGTTACAACTCTCAAGCCCCTGTTTCACGATGACGTGACAGGTCGAACAGGCACAGACACCCCCGCACACATGTTCCAACGCAACCCCATTGCCCATCGCCACATCCAAGAGACTCCCTGGGAGCCCAGTCGGGCCGTAGGGAATCTTAGCTGGATCGACTTCAATCTTCGTCACCACGCCGTCAGGGGCGATAAATGTGACGGTATAGCCTTGTTGAGGAAGCTCGCAGTCAGTTTTTTCAATATAGGGATTGGTCCCACCCATTTGCCCGTTCCTTTCTCACCCTGATTCAGCCTTACTTCACGCTGTTGACAGTTCCGAAACCCGCATGCTACTGTTAGTACGACTGTATTGATCGGAGATCATTATAGTCTCCGACCGTAGAGATCGGCAATAGCAATGTTGAAGATTTCGAAAAAAGCAGATTATGCCCTCATGGCCCTTCAGCACATCGCTGCTGTCCAGTTCGGCGACGTGACTCCTGGGCGCGTGGTGAATACGAAGGAGATCGCGGAGGAATATAACATCCCCCTCGAGCTGCTGGCCAAAGTGCTCCAGACCCTTGCCAAACACGGACTGATCGAGAGTCATAATGGCCCCAAGGGCGGGTACGCGCTGGCCCGACTGGCGCACCAGATTACAGTCGCGCAAATTCTCGAAAGTATCGAAGGCCCCTTGGGCATCACCGATTGTTCACACGAAAAAGATGGGGAGTTCTGCATGCAGCGGGAAAATTGCCATATCCGCACACCGCTCTTGAAAGTCCAGGACAGCATCGCCCAATTACTCAATAACATGACCCTGCAAGACATGATGGGTGGCACACCCCTCATTACGATTCATTCTCCCACGGCACAAGGAGTCGAACGATGAAACTGCCGATTTTCTTAGACAACCATTCCACGACACCGATGGATCCACGCGTATTGGACACCATGCTCCCGTACTTCGTCGAGAAATTCGGGAACGCGGCCAGCCGCAACCATGCCTTCGGATGGGCTGCGGAGGAAGCCGTCGAACACGCCCGGAAGCAGATCGCGCAGCTGATCAAGGCCGATCCGAAAGAGATCGTCTTCACGAGCGGCGCGACCGAATCGGATAATCTCGCGATCAAAGGCGTGGTTGAAATGTACAAGGAGAAGGGCGACCACATTATTACGTCGTCCACCGAACACCGCGCCGTGCTCGACACCGTCAAAGTGTTG
>JANYEF010000449.1 GCA_025363325.1 Nitrospira sp.
CGGCGTGCTGGGAAGAGCCGAGCTACCGGGCGGTAGGTCGAGGGGGACGGCTGCGAGATCGACTGATGCAGCGCGACCATGCCGAATGGGTGACTCACCTGTGGTTTGTGAGGCTATCTGCTTTGGCGCCACCATAGGTGCCTCGCTAGACTGTGCCGGATCGATGAGAGGCACCAGTGCTGGATGGCTAGATAGGTCCGTAGACGTGGGCAGTGCCGCCTGGGTCATACCACTGTCTTGCTCCGTAGCCCTGCCTTCATGAATCTGAACAGGGGAGTCCTGGAGAACGAAAGAAATCGTTTCAAACCCCTGAAGGAAAGAATGCTGGGCATTCTGACTGGACTCGGCGCGGTCGGTCTCTGCAGAAGAATCCACCGGCTTATCTTCTCCTGCAGGATTGGAGGCCAGCGCACCCCCGATGACTGAGAACAAGATTGCCTGCACCTGGGCGTTCCCTAATGGAGTTAATTCTTTGGGATCTTCAGAATCGGCGGGTAAGGAGATCTGCTCACCCGAAGTATTCTGTGCAAGACGCTTGAACAGAGCAGAAAATGCTCCGCCCTCAGCAGCCTGCGCGAGCTGCCCCCCCTCCCCCAACGCATTTGAGTTATTTGGGGCTTCGCCCACCAGGACAGGAGCGATGTGCAGTCTAACTTCCATGTGTAGTTCGTCACTCCACCGATGTCGGAACACAATGCATGGACTCTGGGTCGGAGCATCTTCAAGCTCTATGCCATCTTGAGAAATAGCGGATATGCCATTCGGCGTAGAGTTGGCACAGGGTGCATGAGCTATCGGCAGGAAACAGGGAAGAAAATGCAGGGTCAGCAGGCAAGATATTCCGTATGAGAGGGATGAATCGGGCTAAGGAGCGGCGAGAAGTTCTTCAGTCAATTTAGCGGCTCGATCGACTTTTACCTGTGCCAGGATAGCCCCAGCCGATTTACTCTTGATAAGACGAAGAATCTCCAATGCCTTCCGATCCGCCATTCGCTCAATTCGTGCGGCCGCCTCCTCTGCGGGCATACTTTCATACATCTTTGCCAGCTGCCCTAGCTGTTGCGTCCGTATGTCAGCCGCTTGTTTACGCTGTAAAGATTGTTGACCTACGGTGGCCTGCTCCTGCCCGAGACGACGCTTTTCTGCCGCCTCGACTTTGCTCAAGATCTGCTCAACTTCAGCTTTCAACAGCGCTAACTGCCCTTCGGCCGTCCGAACCGCGTTCTCGCGGCGCTCCAAGTCCTGTTTACGCTGCTGAAACATCGCGATCACTTCCTCCGGCACAGTGAGCGCTGGCCCTTGGGCCTGTTCAACTGCCGGCGTGGGTAACTCGTCTCCCGATTCCTTGGTCTGTTCTTCCGATACCGACCGCGGCAGGCGAGCATCGGCATGAGGTGACGCCGACAGCGCCATTGGAGGGCGCTGAGGCTCAACCCCCTGCTCAGACGAGGCCTGGACGAGTTGAACCATCGTCCAGGACAGCCCGATGATCACACCAATCCCGACACCGACGGACCACATCCGGATCCTCCAGCAAGCAGAATGATACACCGACCCTGGCACACGAGACGGTATGCTGGTGCGGCGATCATCACACTGCTGGGCCGAATGCCATGGTATTGACGTTGGTGTGATCACATCATACTCGCACGGCGTGCCGCCTCATCCATTTCAATTTGATCGACTCGGTGTTGCACTAGATGACGTTGTTGGCGCATACGTTCAGCCAGACGATCGAGCTTACGGCGATCTTGCATGGCTTCGCGCAATTCATCCTGTTTCTGATTCCATGCCTTACGGAGTCGCCCTTCCACCTGCCGGGCTGCCGCCAGCTTCGACGTCTCGGCAGCAACCATGGATTGCCACACCAGAAATTCATCCAGCGCCACTCCTTCGCCGGCTTTGGCCAGGTACGCGTCTGTCGTCAGCCGCAAGTGCGCATCGAGCTGACGAGAGATCGCTTCTGCATCCTGGAGATCCTGGCGCAAAATAAAGAGGTCCATCCGCAGAACCTCTTCCAACTGTGCGCGATAACGTCGTAATACGTCGAGTTTCATGCTGTCGCCTTCACCAGTGTGAGCAAGTCTTGAATCGATGCACCGATCGTGACGGATTGCTCGATGTTCTGACGGAGAAAGGCATTGATGCTATCCTGAGCCCCCACGGCTCTGTCGAGGTCGCGATTGGTACCCGCCTTATAGGCACCAAGCAGGATGAGGTCCTCCGATTGTTGATACCGTGCCTGGAGTTCGATCATGGACCGGGCCGCTGTATAGTGGTCGCGTCCTACAATGTCTTTCATGACACGGCTGGTGCTATTGAGGAGATCGATCGCCGGAAAATGGTTGCGCGCGGCCAACTGTCTCGAGAGCACGATGTGTCCATCCAAAATCGACCGGACCGTTTCTGCAATGGGATCGGAGAGTTCGTCACTATCGACGAGAACCGTATAGAGCCCGGTAATCGCGCCAGCACCGGGACCGGTCCCGACTCGTTCCAGGAGCTTGGGCAACATCGTAAAGACGGAGGGTGTGTACCCTTTCGTCGTCGGGGGCTCTCCGATGGCAAGTCCAACTTCGCGCTGGCTATGGGCCAGACGGGTGAGCGAATCCATCATCAGTAGGACCTGCTTGCCGCAGTCGCGGAAATACTCCGCCACAGCCGTCGCAATCAACGCACCTCGTAGTCGAACCAACGGTGGTTGGTCGGACGTCGCCACGATCACCACCGAACGGCTGAGCGCCTCAAGCGTCAGATCCCGTTCGAGAAACTCGTTCACTTCCCGTCCTCGCTCGCCGATGAGAGCGATGACATTCACGTCGGCTTTCGTGTAGCGGCTGATCATCCCGAGCAACACGCTCTTCCCGACACCGGAACTGGCAAAGATGCCGACTTTCTGGCCACGCCCACAGGTCAGGCAGGCATTGATTGCCCGGATACCCAGATCGAGCGGCTCCCTGATGCGCGTTCTCTTCAGAGGATTGATCGGCGCAGCATGCAACGGATATCGGTGTTCGGTCATGAGGGGACCGCGCCCATCTAATGGCTCCCCAAGCCCATCGAGCACGCGGCCGAGCAGTTGCGGGCCAACCGGAACCGAGGCACAGTGCCCTTTCATGAGCAGCCGACTGCCGGGACCGATCCCGCGCATCTCTCCGAGCGGCATCAGTAATACGCGATCACCGCGAAACCCGACCACTTCTGCCGACACGGTGCCCTCTCCATCCTCGCGCGTGACGTCGCACAGTTCCCCCACCGACGTCATGGGTCCATAGCCTTCGATCACGATCCCAACGGCCTGTGCCACACGGCCCGATACCACCAGAGGATCTGTCTGTTCAATCAGATTAACGAGATTCACGGCGGCCTCGCTTTTGTAAGACCTCTCCGAGTCGCAGCAACTGTTGGTCCAGCGAAGCATCGATCAGTCGGTTCGACGATTGAACCACACAACTCCCCCGGGAGAGCGGCGCGTCGCCGTCGATAT
>JANYEF010000493.1 GCA_025363325.1 Nitrospira sp.
CCTCGTCATTTCGAAGTAATTGGCGCAGTGCGTCTCGTAGTCCCGCAACGTCTCCGGGATCTATCAAAAGACCTTCGCGCCCTTGCTCGATAACGTTAGGTATGTCCCCTATCTTGGTCGACACAACAGGCAGCCCCCATGCCATCGCTTCAAGTATTCCCATAGGCATGCCCTCTACATAAGAGGGCAATACGAAGAAGGAAGCTCGAGACAACCAGGCATCCTTGGATTGACCAGAAATCCAGCCTAGTAGATTGACATGGTTCTCAAGTCGCAGCTGCCTAATGCGTTCAACCACTTCATCCTGATTGCCCTTGCCGCCGCACACGAGCATGAGAGACGGAAACTCTTCGCAGAGTGGCACAATAGCCTCAAGCAAATCATAGAAACCTTTGTCACGATTCAATAGACCGAGAAACAGAATATGATCTTTATTACGGGCAGCGTCATCGGGCACTTGAGCCGGCAGTGCTATAAAATTTTCAATGACAGTAATCCTGCGATTTATTGAGATCGGACGCAGGATCTCGTGCCAGACTTTTGAGAGAACGATAAGTTGGTCAGCCTGATTCATGACGAACCGGATGAATCGTTTCTGTAACCAATTACATTCATCATGGAAAAATGCGGGAAAGCCCCCGCTATGGATATGGAGCAGTACCGGACGGCGCAAAACGATAGCAGCCAGAGCAAATACAGATTTTCGCCAGAAACTTACGCGCCTAGCAACATGCAGGTGTACGCAAGCCACCTTATTCGTGGCCAACAAGAACAAAAAACACAGCAAGGCAGAGATTCCTACACCGAGCTTATCGAGTTTGCTACCCTCTACGTGTGTCGCGAGGTACGTGATGGGCCATCGCTCAAATAGCCCAGCATTCCTCCAGCTCATGACGACCGAGGCGATTCCGCCTTGCGAGCTTGTTGATGGGCCTACCATGACAATGCATTTCTTTACCGACATCCGTTTATCCCAAGAGGTCTTACGCACACTATTTATATATTCTGAACCAGTAGTGTCCCAACGTTCTCGAACAAGATCAGCTGTTTATCTGCAATGTGGTCGGTGTCTTCGATCACGGTTTGTGCAAGTAGTTGATCCAACGGCATTCGTTCAAACATGGTCAGGCTCAAGATCTGTAGCATTTCATACAGGGTGGCCGAGAGCGTCAGACGCTTCTTGACGATGGCAACCAGGACGTAGACCGACACCGCGATCCAGACTTGCGACTTCACCGCGTTCTCCGATGTGCCGAAGAAGGCTTTGATCCGAAGATGCTGCTTGATCCATTTGAAGAACAACTCGACTTGCCAACGGCATCGATACAGTTCGGTGATCGTGAAGGCAGGCAACGTGAAGTTGTTGGTGAGAAAGATCAACGTCTTGTCGGTCTCGAGATCCTTGAACCGAATGCGGCGCAGCGGCGCCTCGAAGCCCTTGTGCGAATAGAAGCCCGTGAGAACGACGGTCTGATCGCAGATCAGCCCCGTGGCGCGGTCGACGGGGTGCGAGTACCGGCGTTGCACTTTGAGATTTGATTTGCCGCGCGTCACGAAGAAGCTGCCCGCTTCGTGAAAGCGGTACAGGCGCTCGAAGTCGAGGAAGCCCCGATCCATCACGTAGAACGCGCCAGGCTCGGGCAACAGCTGATCGAGGATGTTGACCTCGTGCATCTTGCCGTCGCTGATGTGGATGAAGGCCGGGATGTTGCGCGCAGATCGAGCAGCGTGTGCAGTTTGATCGCCGCCTTGGTCAGCCGAAATGGCGCCCACGAAAATACCGACAGGCACAGATCGATGGTGGTCGTATCCAGGGCATAGACCGATTCCTTCAAGTCGACCCCGAACGGTTCGTCGACATACAGCGGGCGCGCGATGGCGATCAGGCTCTGCGCGAAGTCTGCGTAGATGCGCCAGTCGCGCACCGCATTCGCATGGGCGAGCGTATTGCGTGCCACCGTTGAACGAATCCCAAGGTGGTACAGCTTCGAGCGCTGGGCGCGCAGGCTCTCCCGAAAGGTCAGTTGCGCGAACGCCATGCACAGGAACTGATCCAGGCACGAGAACGACTGCACCTTCCGCTCGCCCGCATAGCGGGCCACGATTCGTCGAAACGTGTGCCGCGGCAGATGCTCCATAATTTGCGCAAACACCAGCTTTCCCGCATACATAATTTGCTCCCGCGATGGACCTCATCGCAGGGTCGCAACCCGTGCATTCACGGTTCAAGTCGGTGACAGGGGAAATCATGGAAAACTCTTTGCAGTTCATTCGTTTACACGCGCATACCTAGAAAACGTTGGGACACTACTGATTCTGAACTATTAATCCATAAATACTTATTCTTATACGACCAAGCACCAGCGCGGGACTTCTGACCACCAAACTATTAAGGGCATCACGCTATATATTTTATGTTCTTGCGGACGTTCGCTTGTCGCGTGAGGACAATTAGCATCTAACCGCCTTAAGCACTTCGCTGGTTGCTACGCGCATGCCGCGTTGCGTAAATCTTTCTTTTATCAAGGCCCTACCTGCCTGCCCCATCTGCCTTCGAACGCTATGGTCTTTGATCAAATGCTCTATGGCCGACGCAAGAGCGCTAGCGTCGGCAGGCGGAACCAGTAGCCCTGTTCGTCCTTCCTGGATCGCTTCCGAGGCGCCACCAATGTCCGTCGCTACCATGGGCACTTCCATCGCGAGCGATTCCAGCATCGCCATCGAGAAAGTTTCGGACGTGGAGGCTAGCACGGAAATATTCGATCCGGCCAATAGCGGACGAACGTCGGGTATGTTCCCAAGGAAGCGGATACATCCGTCTAGTTGCTCATGCCTCGCCTGCTCTTCGATGGATGAGCGGATTGGCCCATCGCCAGCAAATAGGAGATATGTATTTGGATGATTGCGCAGTACGCTAGCGAATGCGGCAAGTAAGATCTTATGGCCCTTCTCCGGTCTGAATGCCGCGACATTACACACCACTATTGCGTCGACCGGAATGCCCAGCTGCGCTTTTAGTTGGCGACCGACTTCCTCGAACGATTCACGTGAAAAATGCTCCGCATCAATCCCATTATGTACGACCACTGCGCGTGACTTTAGAAACGTGAACTTTCTTTGCCAGTGCTCAGCTTGTCTCTCGCAGACGAAAATGACTTTTAAGCACCCCCGCATCAGCCACTGGTAAAGCACCCGATCGAATGCCTCTTCCCGGAATGCGCGGTTCATCGTGGTATGCACGGTAACCATGAGCAGGGGCTTTCGCCTGGCAAGCTTGATTCCGAGCCAGCCCACGAAAAGAGCGATTTGCAAAGTACAATGAACCACGTCGATCTGTTCCTGATCGATGAGTTTTGCGGCGGCTTTGGCGACACCAAAATCATATTTGTAGCGACGCGGAACGTGTCGGAAGCTGACCTCTTTCCGGTTCACTCGTGATAATTGATCGAGGTTGCTCTCGAAGCTCAGCAGATATTTCCCGAACTCCTCCTTGGGCAGCCCACCGATTAGATCGATCAGTTGCGTCTCGGCGCCTGCGCGCATCAGAGAGGGAACGATGAATAAGACCTTACGCATGCGCCTCTTAATCAGAGCTACGGACTAACTCTCATTGCGTATAAGAATAATCCCATCCTTCGGAGGGAGGGTGATGCTCGCCACGGGCTTTCCATTGTTCACCTCTCGTGCCTGGGTACCCTCAAAATGCCTGTAACCCTGCTCAATCCGTACGGTCTTTGAGAAGAAACCCGGGTTCACTAGCACCATCCCTTTTTGGAACACTCTGCGATATACACCTTGTTCCCATGGTTCTGTTTGTGAAGGGTCCAGGGGGCTGCCAAGGTCCAAGTCAAATTCATCAAACCAAGGAACGGAGCTATATCCTGATTTTGGGTCGGTGTAAGAGAAATAGCCGTCATCCAAAAGGCAGGATGCAAGGCCATAACGCATTTGCTGATAATCGTCGTCTCTGCCCCATACATTGAACCCCACGATATGCGGTCGGGCGGTGTGCGTGATGGCCGAATGATATCGGAGCATCATTTTCTCCCACCCTTTCCAACGCTCCATGGACCATGATTTTCCAATAAGTGCTTCCAGAAATGCACCGTGCAGTTTCCCTGAAAACTCCGCTGATGAGAGGTCATCGGAATTCCCCATGAGAACCATGTCGGGGCGTAGCTCGTGAGCCTGCCGCCATTCAGCCACATGGCCGGCGCGATGCGCCCTTACTATTTCAGGATCGTCATTAGCATCGTTCATACCGTCACGATTCCAGTCGGCAGTTTTTACAGCAGGCTTGCTGAGTGCATTATCGAAATACCAGATGTCGAACCCTGGAGTTGGCCGAAAATATATGTCGTAGTCGCGGCGTGCAAGCCATTCGGAATACCGTAAGCCGTTTTCGTCTGGCTTTGTCCATTCAGATATATTGGCCTCGAAAGCAGTATATTTATCAGTCCACTGCACCCGTTTACGCTTGGCATCCAGTAACCACCAACCTTCCCGATCAAGTTTTTTTCCCTTGTCCGTATCCGCACTTGTGCGATCTCCAGAGTCTTGGGTTTCGCTCAGTATGGTGTACTGTCCGATGAGACTCCAAGGATTCCGTTGCTTAATGGCTTGCACAACGGCTCCCATCAACGCTTTTCCGTCTTTTCCTCTCCAGCCTGGATAAAAGCCAAGTATCACCACGTCCGGATGACTCAGAGTATCCAGATACTTCGGATCGTCATAGTTCTTTGCGCCGATATTCATGCCCATAATCCGCGGGAAACCTTTTTTTCCTCCTGCCTGGGCAGCCAAATTGCCAGCGCTCAGTAGGTACAGTATCGCTATTCCAAGAGCCATAACAGAATGAATATTGCGAATGATCACCACGCTCCCTCCATGGTCGGTACTCGTGTGCTAAAGCCCTGCTCGCCTGGTTAAACCTTATACAACAGGCCTGGACCTAAGCATGTTGACGTATGTCGAAAGCAGTGAACCGCGGACAACTCGGATCATCATGAAATACGTTATGGCAATAACTCCGGCACCGAGCGCTGACCGGAGTAAAGGCCACTGAATGCTATGGCCAAAAACCTCCATTGCTTGATACGCGAAGAAGCCTGCTATCAAGCTTACGGCGAAAAGAATCAGCCA
>JANYEF010000058.1 GCA_025363325.1 Nitrospira sp.
CTCAGCCGCTAAATACTCCGGCAGGTGTTCAAGCCGGATCGTGTGATCTAGGCACCGGATGAAGGCATGCTCCAGGATGTTCTCAAGCTCCCGCACGTTGCCTGGGTAATCATAGGCCTCTAGCAAACGTAGGGCCGGCCCATCGATACCCCGCACGCTCTTTCCCATGACGCGATTCAACCGAGCCAGACAATGTTCGATGAGGGGCAAGACATCTTCTTTCCGGTCTCGCAGCGGTGGGATCCGAATCGGGAACACTCTGAGGCGGTAAAAGAGGTCGTCCCGAAATCGTCCCTCTTCAACCGCCGTAGCTAAGTTCTTGTTTGTCGCGGCGACGACTCGCACGTCTACTTTCACAGTCTTGTTCCCACCGACCCGCTCGAATTCTGTTTCCTGGAGGACCCTCAGGAGCTTGGCTTGAGCCATCGGGGTCATGTCTGCAATTTCATCTAAAAAAATCGTTCCTTTATGGGCCATTTCGAACCGGCCAGGACGGTCTACGATCGCTCCAGTGAAGGCCCCCTTTACGTGGCCAAACAATTCGCTTTCTAAAACACCTTCGGCCAATGCAGCGCAGTTGATTGCGATGAACGGTTGGTCTCGCCTTGGGCTCAATCGATGGATTTCTCTGGCGATTAGTTCTTTACCGGTCCCGCTTTCACCCTCGATCAACACGGTGGCTTTTGAAGTGGCAACCTGAGGCAGTAAATCAAGAATGCCCTGCAGCGCCTTACTCCGAGCCACGAGCGGACCTCGAGTTCCGGTGTTGCCTTGGCGCGCGAGCTTGTCCTGCAGCTCCTTGAGCAGGCTGACATCACGATAGACTTCGACGACCCCGACCAGGTTGCCTGCGTCGTCCCAAAGCAGATCCGTATTCAGCTTGACCGGAATCCGCCGGCCCTCTTTGTTCTGGATGACCGTCTCGTAGTTGGTCACCTTCTCTCGATTGCGGAGGGCCCGTTCCATAATACAATCGTGCGTCGAGCAGATCTGTCCCTCTACCAGCAGGTTGCACCCGACCGGCATCTCCTGCGCCTCGCCTTGCTCATAGCCGAGCAGCTCGCGCATCGCGCGGTTCATATATCGGACTCGCATGTCGAGCCCGATCATCATCACTCCGTCGCCGATGCAGTCGAGGATGGCCGCCTCGTCGCACCGCTTCTTGGGCTTGATTTCGTCCATAGCATGGTCTTTCAATAACCGGTTGATTCTACGCCGCTAGCCCTGTTCATAGTCAAGGGCACCTCTAAAAACTCAAATATGTTTCAGTGAACGCGCAGAAACCAGCTGAGCGACGAGATGCGATGTGGTAGAAGACGGCATGAACACCATTCCAACACAACAGCTCGGATTATTCGACTACGACAGCCGCATGAAGAAGCTGGAGCGCGGCCCTGACCCACTGGTGAGGCTCAACGCCAGGATCGACTGGACGATATTTCGGCAGGATCTGGAACGCGCCGTTGAGACGGAGGCCAGGGGGCCCGGCGGCCGCCCCCGCCATGATGTGGTGATGAGGTTCAAGGTGCTCGTGCTGCAGCGATACGACAATCTCTCGGATGAGCAGACGGAGTACCAGATCAACGACCGGCTCTCGTTCCAGCAGTTTCTGGGGCTGACGTGGTCCGATGCCGTTCCAGACCAGAACACGATCTGGCTGTTTCGCGAAGTGTTGATCCGGAGAGGACCGGTCAAACCGCTCTTCAGGCGATGTGAGCCTCATCTGAATGAGGCTGGATTGATGGGACACGAGGACACGATGATTGATGCCTCGTGTGTGGATGTACTGCGGCAGCGACATAGCCGTGAAGAGCACGCGGAGATCAAACAGGGCACGGTGCCTGAGTCCTTTCAGCAGAACGAGAACCGGATGGAACAGAAAGATGTTGTGGCCCGGTGGGCGAAGAAGGGCGAGGACGTGCATGACGGGTACAAGAATCATGTGAAGGCGGACCGGACCACCACACTGATCGAGAATGACGCAGTCACCGACGCCAGTGTCCACGACAGTTAGGCGGTTGAAGACCTGGTGGAAGCAGACGACGGGATCGTGCATGCGGATAGCGCCTATACGGGTGACGCCATCGAGACGATCCTTGAGGCGCACGGGGTCACGGGCGAGATGTGCGAGAAGGGATATCGGGATCATCCGTTGACGAAAGCCCAGAAGAAGAGGAATCGCAAAAAGAGCACGATCTGGGTTTGTGTGGAGCCTATGTTCGCGTTCATGACGAATACGATGAAAGAGGGGTTGAACATGAGATGGATCGGGCTGCCGCGGAGCACCGCCGGGATCGGACTGTTGAATCTGGTGTACAACCTGGCCCGATACGAACAGATCATGAGGTGAACGCTGGCGTAGTGGGCCTGGGGGATGAAAAGACCTCGGAAAGAAGAAGAAATGAAACGGAAAAGGCGAAAACACGTGGGGAGCAGAGACAATCAGGGTGTCAGAAAACAAAACACGGCGGGTAAGAACCCCCGTTGTTGAGAAATGATTTTTCCGGCTTCACCTAGCGGTTAATAGAGGTGCCCTCAAGTCTCAATCAGCCACTTGAAGAGCCCACGGCGGCCTTTGTCAGCC
>JANYEF010000512.1 GCA_025363325.1 Nitrospira sp.
GGAACTCCCTCCCCCCCCACCGAACAACTGAGCCATTACGACCGATTGCATGACCATACCGAACTCCTCCTCGACAGGGTTAGCAGGATGCTGAAAAAGTCCTCTTTCTCACCCGCCCGAACCCGGCGCGCCGAGACGCACCTTTCCCCAAGCGGCGTTCTCGCATCACTCAGAGGCTCAACGTACCGAAGCGTACGCTTCGCCTCTTCGCTCGTTGCGGCCTTGCTGGACAGCCTTTTTGAGCATCCTGAAGATATTCCGGCATCAGCACCATATCTAAAATTCCAACAGTGTATCGTGTGTAAACCGACATTCCCCGCATTCTGCTAGTCCCCTCCGGCATGCCGATATACATCGACCTCAGCCACGTCTGCAGTTGAGATGTCCGATGCAGCCCGGTCGCGGGATCGGTAAAACTCGTCCCGGAACGAACGTAACGTCCCCTGTGCGATCGCTGACCGCACCTGGCCCATCAGATCGGCAAAATACCAGAGATTGTGGATCGTATTCAGTCTCGACGACAGCATCTCTTTCACCTGAAAGAGGTGATGCAGATAGGCGCGCGAGTAGCGCGCGCAAACCGGACAGCCGCAAGCCGGATCGATGGGTTGTTCATCGCGAACATACCGCGCTTGCTTGATCACCACTCGCCCAACACTCGTAAAGAGCGAGCCCGTTCGCCCATGGCGCGAAGGTACCACGCAATCAAACAGGTCGATCCCGCGTGCCGCACCTTCGATCAAATCCTCCGGCATCCCCACACCCATCAAATACCGCGGCTTCGAAGCCGGCAGCTCCGGCACCGTCACATCCAACATGGCATACATCTCTGCCTTCGATTCTCCCACCGAGAGCCCACCGACCGCGTAGCCCTCGAAGCCAAGCCCGACCAGGTCACGCGCCGAGGTCATGCGGAGATCTACGTCCAAGCCGCCTTGCACGATTCCAAAGAGGGCTTGATCCGTGCGACGCCGGCTGGCCTGACAGCGTTGTGCCCAGAGAGTGGTCCGGCGCACCGCATCGCGCACAACCTCTCTCTCCGCCGGTAAGGCCACACAATGATCGAACGCCATCATGATATCGGCCCCCAGCGCTTCTTGGATCTCGATGGCGGTCTCCGGCGTGATGAAATGCGTCGACCCATCGAGATGCGACTGAAAGCTTACTCCCTCGTCCGTCACCTTACACAGCTTGGCTAGACTGAAAATCTGAAATCCACCGCTGTCCGTCAAGATGGCTCCCCGCCACCCGGTAAATCGATGCAATCCGCCCATCTCAGCTACAACCTTATGCCCAGGCCGCAGATAGAGGTGGTAGGCGTTGTTCAGCATGAGACGAAAGCCGAGCAGCTCTATGTCGGCTGGGTCAATCCCCTTCACCGGCCCTAACGTGCCAACCGGCATGAAAGCCGGCGTGTCGATCGCACCATGGGCAGTGCTGAGTCTCCCCAACCGGGCACGCGTCTCACGATCTGCCTGTTGCACTGAAAAGTTCACAGTCCCTCTCGCTGACTACATCTGATCTGGTGCGGAAATCCCGAGTACGCCGAGTCCATTCTTCAAGACCTGCTGAATTCCCCGCATCAGCGCCAATCTCGCCGCAGTCCGTTCAGGGACCAGCACCTCTTTCTGCAGCACCTCGCCTGAGGCCAATCCCTCCGGCGTGACCGCCAATAGATCTCGATCCGCGGCGGGAGGCAGAATCCGGTGCTTGTTATAAAACGTATGCAGCAGCCCGGCCAATTGCTGGAGGTAATAGGTCATTCGGTGAGGCTCGTAGGCCATCGCACTGCCCTGCAGGACCGAGGGATAGGCAGAGAGCTTGCGTATCAGCCCCAATTCATCGGGGTCCGTCAACACAGCTAAATCCGTTTCGCTCGGCAGAGGGCAGGCGATGCCTCGCGCGGCCGCGACGCGCCAGAGGCTGGCGATCCTGGCATGGGCGTACTGCACATAGTACACAGGATTGTCGGATGACCGCTGCTTAGCCAGTTCCAAATCAAAGTCGAGATGCGAGTTGGAATCACGCATCAAAAAAAAGAACTTGGCCGCATCGGCCCCGACTTCATCGATGACTTCCCGCATCGTGATGAACTCGCCGGCCCGCTTCGACATTTCGACTTTTTTCCCGCCGCGCAACAAATTCACCATCTGAACCAGCACGACCTGAAGACGATCTTTCGGATACCCATAGGCCTGCACCACCGCTTGCATCCGAGGAATGTAGCCATGGTGATCTGCGCCCCAGACATCGATGAGCAGATCGTATCCGCGCCGCAGCTTATCCTGGTGGTAGGCGATATCGGACGCCAGGTAGGTGTATTCGCCGTCCTGTTTCCGTACGACACGATCTTTCTCATCACCGAACGCCGAGGATCGGAACCACCAGGCCCCTTCCTGCTCAAACAGGAACTGTTGCGATTTCAATTCATCCAAGACCCGTTGGACAGCCCCTGAGTTCACGAGAGAGGCCTCGCTGAACCACGACTCGAACTCGATCCCGAATGATTTCAGATCCTCGCGAATCAGGCTCAGCAGCTCCTGATAGGCAAACGTTCGACAGCGCTCCTCAACCTCTGTGGCCGCACGTCCGTCCAGCGCCGGTCCGAGCTGTTGTTTCACTCGCTCGGCCACGGCAGTGATGTAGGCCCCGTGATATCCCTCTGCTGGAAACTCTACTGGCCGGTTTGACAACTCCTCATACCGTGCATAGACGGAGGTCCCCAACAATTTCATCTGCCGGCCAGCGTCGTTGATATAGTACTCACTCACGACGTCATACCCGACCGCCTTGAGCATATTCGCAACAGCCTGACCGACCGCCGCGCCACGCCCATGTCCCACATGCAACGGGCCGGTGGGATTCGCACTCACATATTCCACCAGAACGCGGCGGCGCTCCCCCATCTCGGCTCGCCCGTAGGCTGATCCTTGCATCTCGATTTCTCTAAGTACTTCCTGCCAGATGGCGGGCTTGACCGTAAGGTTGAGAAACCCTGGCCTGACGATCTCGACTCGGTCGAAGAGCTGCTCGCACTGAGCAAGATTGTCGATGATAATTTGGGCAATGTCGTGGGGTGCCCGTTGCTCGGATACCGCAAGAGACATGGCGACCGTCGAAGCTAAGTCTCCCCATTCAGGCCGTTTGGGAGCATCCAGACTCAGCTGAGGCCAGGATTCTGTCTTCAGTTGGCCTTTTTTTTTGGCCCCATTGAGCGCTCCAAGCAGCGCGCTGGTAACCTTTTCCTGAACGACCCCGCTGGACAAGAAAATAGCTCCTAAGTCCTTAGCAATGAAAGGGAAAAAGAACTTGCCACTCTAGCATACGGGATAGGCAGTGACAAGATAGTCGGATGGGATTCTCTGCCGGATCGCTGCAGCCTTGAGGTGGTACGCCCGCATGATTCATGAGCGCTTCTGCTGCAATCTCGGATTCGCCGCTGCGACAAGCCTGGACGCGGTGGCCCGGCGTCCAGACAGGCGGGCTCGCCGCTCGGCCGGTCAACATACTGTTGGGACAGGCACAGCCGCAGACGGCGGAGCCAGTCCCCTCACGGCTCCGCGCGCCTGTCTCGCGTGGCGACTGCGCGATTTTGCGACGAACCGTCATGATCCATGATGGCTAGACAGAGTGCAACGAGATGGTCTTGCGACATATCGAGACAAGGCTTTTTCTCGCACTGGCTGACATCGCCCCATGATTGGCAGAGGCAGGGTGCGCCCTGCACCACAGTAACATGGGCGCCACGGGGGGCCCAGCGAGCAGGATCAGTCGGCCCAAACAGAGCGACCGTACGCACCCCCATCAGCCCAGCCATATGCGTGACTCCCGAGTCCTGTCCGACAAAGAGTCGTGCCTGTGCGAGCACTCCGGCGAGATTGAGAAGATCGAGTCCCTTCAGAACGATCGGTGGGTTCACACATGACCTGAGAAGACGCTCGACCGGCTCCCGGTCTGCCGGACCCTCTAGAATCACCGGAGTCCCCCCGGAAATCTGAAGCGCGCCAACTACACTCGCGAGTAGCTCCGGTGCCACACACTTATGGGCACTCCCACTCCCAGGATGGATGACGGCAAGAGACTCTCCGATTGACGGGCCTGCCGCTTCAAGACAGGCTCGCCCGAGATGGAGGAGCGGTTCCGGCACAGCCAACAGGACATCTCCTTCATCTTCGGGCGGTGCCTCATCGATCACTTCAAGAAACCGGTCACGTTGATGGGTCGCATGGATCGTGACTGAGAACGGAGACCTTACGATAACCTGTCCTACGCCGACTGCCTTGAGCGTCTCGCTCACCTTGCCATCGAAATCCTCCATCCAGCCAATGGCAAGATCACAGTCTTGCAACCATGCCTGTACCTGACCTGTGGCCGAGTCCGCGCCGGCGAACAAGTCCGCGCAGGCTCGTCCCTGCACAGAGGTCCACTCATCAATGTTGCGGCATGCGAGGAGAAGTCTCGCGATCTGGTCCTCTGCACAGAGCACAAGCCGATGCTTGGGGAAGCGATTGCGCAACCGAGCCATGGCCGGGACAGCCAAGAGCACATCGCCAAGACCGCCGGGATGGATCATCACGATCGTCCTTGTCACGGTGGGCCCTATAATTGTCCTGCAGGAGGTAACTGAATGAGCTGAGATCGCGCCGCCTCAAGATCCGCCGGTGTGTTCACGTTTTGGAAGGAACGCCCGGAGGGATCAATGGTAAGCAGATCCGCGTCGGTGACGTAGCGTACATGGAGGGAGGCGTGCGACAGCATCTCTTGGACCTTGAGCTGTCGCGCCCGAATCATCTGTTCAAGAACCGGCAGGCATCCTTTGCTATACAACGCATGCATTGGATGTAAGCGGGCTGCGAGTTTCGCCATCACAATGTCTGCGCTGGCTCTTCGACTCGTGAACTGGGTAATGACCGCCGGATCAAGAAACGGCATGTCGCATGCCGCGACGAATATGTAGGGAGTTGTTGCCTGCGTAAGCCCAGTATACAACCCTCCAAGACTGCCACAATCAGGCACCAGGTCTCGCACAACTCGGGCTGCAACCTTGAGCGGAAGACTGTCCTGCGCAATGACGACTAGGACCTCTTGAAAGATTGAGTGAAGCACTGCCAACCCTCGTTCAAGGAGGGTTTGTTCCCCCACGACGAGATACCGTTTGTCTTCGCCCATTCTTCGACTGTTGCCCCCGGCGAGAAGGACACCGGTCACATCGATTTGCATCATGTCCTTAATACAAACGGCCAAAAAGAAAGAGGGGGTGGGTCACCCCACCCCGTCATGATGCTTCAGACTCTCTCTGTTCAGGCGGACCTTAGAGGGCCTTTCCCTTCCGCTTGTTCGATCGTCTGGTGAGTACCCAACCTTCCAGAAGCACCACACCAAACGTAATCACAACCGGATAGATATAGGCTTCGCGAGGTGTCGGTGGCTCCAGGAAAGTATAATAGAAGGCCGAGACAGCCATCTTCCTCCCTGCGTCGCCATTGTGGCCATCCCAGGCAAAGAACACAGTGGGAATGTATTGTCCCATTTCGAAGAAGGTATCTTCGTCGTACTCCTGCTCCTTCTTGTCGCCCATCGGACGCTGAACGATCACCGTCCATCGGCCATTCTTCCACTCCGAAAAAAGTATCTTGATGTTCTCTTCGTAGTTGAGCCGCTCTTCAAAATCCTTATCCCATCCGGTGCCTTTGAAGGCGCGGAGCGAACCGTCCGCTTCCCATTTCACAATGTCGACCGGGAACTGTTCGTTGCTGCCGAACAGATACCGCGGCTTAATCGGTGAGGGAAGCTCCTTCCACTTCACAGCAGTCTCCATGGCGATCGCATCGTTGTAGACCGTGTAGTTATTCTGATGCGAGGCAATGGAGCCCTCTTCGCCGGTCTTCGGCTCCTGCTCCTTGATATCGACATTGACTGATGTCGGAGCCCAGGGCAACTTCCCTTCTGCTACGCTCTTCGTCCGGTCATCCCACTGAAACATGAACGCGATGTGCGTATCGTTATAGAGTGACTTCACCCAGATATCGTCAATCCGGTTCACGAAGTTTCTGGGCTTGTGGGTGATCTGACCACCCATCGCAACATACCGCCTGGCTCGATTCTTCCACGATTCGTGCTCTGGATCTGCAGAAATCTCTCCTACGGCCAACCCTGAGGACACCACGAAATTGATCTTCGGCTTGTCCGCCGATGGATCGATCGCGAGGGGTTTCCCGTCTGCCTCACGCTCACACAAGAAGTTCACCCAGTTGGCAATGTGCCAACGCTCTTCGACCGTGGTGTTGTCAGCGAACGAGGGCATCGGAGTGCCGTTGACCCCGGTCGAAAACGTCCTGAAGATGTTCTTGACGTTATAGGGGTCTTGCCGGCTGCCTCTGAAGTTCCAACACTTGTGCCAGTTGGCCGGCTGTATCGAAAAACCCCAGTCGTCCTTCAGATTAAAAGCATTGCCGTCACCACGGCCGTCAGCGCCGTGACACTCGACACACTTCTTTTCGATCACGAGCTCCGCTCCCTTTTTTAGACTCTCCTCCGTCGGGGCAATCGGCGTCAGGTCGCCCAACTGCAATATGGTCTGGCTCTCTGACTGCTTGTCGGTGAATTTTCGATCTTTCACAAGCTGGGTGGTGACGAAGGACAACACTTGGAGCCGTTGCTCTTCCGTCAGGATACCTTCCCAGGACGGCATGGCGGAGCCTGGCAGGCCGTGGGTGACAGTTTCAAACAGATCGTTCTGACCGGGAGTGGGTTTTTTGGCATCGAACAATGGCAACTCGCCGCTGGCCGTGTGCCGAATCTTGAATGTCCCCTGGTTGAAATTGCGGGGACGCGGCCAGAGACGATCGGCGCCGGGTCCATCGCCCGCGCCATCGACCCCGTGACACCACACGCACTTGGTGAAGTAGACCCGCTTTCCGGCTTCAATCATGTCAGCAGAAGGCTCAGGTGCTAATGCGCCCGTCTTGAAGCCCGCAGGAATGGTACCTTGGGCAAAAGCCAAGCCTCCGGTGCTTCCGGAAACCAGGATGATTCCGAAGGCTGTTGTGAGGAGCGCCCCCGCCTTCAGACTAAACGAATTCTTCATGGTCTCCCTCATGTCGTGAATCCAGACCGGCTATACATTCCCGTGAACGCCTAGTCCCAGGTCCGGGGGTAATACCCCGTGTGCCAATATTCGAACAAGACGACTTTCCAGATTTCGTCCACAGTCAGATGCTGTTCCCATGGCGGCATCACAGAGGCCCAGGGGGCTGCTTCGTTCGGCAAGCCGATTCCACCCTTGGACACACGCCAGAAAATGAACGTCTCCTGTAATTGCGCAATCGTACCCGGATCAGTAAAGTTCGCCGGAATCGGATTGAACGCGAAGGCATGGAGACCGCGTCCGTTCAGATTATCACCATGGCAAAAGTGGCAATTTTGGTAGAAGATCTCTCCCCCCTCACGCACATACTTGAGGTACCCTTGAGCATCCTTATCCCAGGGATTGGCATTCGGCTTCATCAAGCGGCCCATGCCCTGTTCCACAGTCATCGCGTTGCTATAATCCTGATCGTACTTTCCTTCAAGATTGACCCGATAGGGGTTCTGCGACGTTTGAAGGGTGTAGGTCTTTCCATGCACCTTGGTGCTGGCTGGTGGTGCAGGATGCACCGTCCGCAACTCGATTGGCTCCTCTGATTTCGGGACCATCGCGTTGTATGAGAACCCGCCGATCAAGAGTGGCAGAATGATCAGATACGCATAACGCAATATCCTGATTCCCCCGGTCTTGGCATCCAAGACGTTCATGATCGGCTGCTTGAACTTCTTCCAATCTTCTTCGTTCGCAGAAACCCACATGAAAACGCACACAAGGGAGACCGCGCCATACATAGCGCGAACACTGAACGGAATCGGGGGATATATACGAAACTTCAAATACAGGATAACGAACGTCCACATAAGAATCCCCTGCCAGAATCGCGGGAACGCCATTCCCATGGCCGCCATCATATAGCTAATCCCTGTAAAGCCCGCCACGAACAGTATGAGCTCAAAGACCACTTGGACCGGCATGTAACCTTCGAGCAGGCGCACCGTGTTTGATGGAACGATTCCCACGGTCATTGCGGCAAGCAGGAGTATTCCAGCTGCCCCTATGAGTGCCGCGACTGACATTAATGCTTTCATCGTTGAACTCCCATTGCTCGACAAAAAAGATAGAAATCCACGACTATGAAATCTTCGGTGGCGGCGAACCCGCTTTCACCTGCGACAGATAATCGACGATCTTTTTCAGAGCGCCTGCGCTCAATTTCTGCCCGAATACCTTCGGCATCAGGTTATCGGGAAATCCTTTTACAACATACATACTGGGTGTGACCACGGACTCCATGATGTACTCTGGAGTGCTATGCGCGGTCCCCTTGTATGCTGGATCCTTAATTCGGTTCGGTGCGTTCGTCCCCTCTTCCAACAAGGGACCTTGCTTGCCAACTGCGCCAGGGATTCCTGGAATCGTATGGCACATAACACATTGTGCCTTCATGAAAATCTGATCGACTGTCTCGGTCCCATCGGCTAAGAGCGCGCTTGCCGCACCAGCCGGCTTATCTTCCTGCTGTTTAGGTCGGTCAGCCTCTGGAATAAACTTCTCATACGATTTGATAATCTCTTCATATGATGGAGCGTCACGTCCTTCGCGGACCCACAGCCAGGTGTCCACGGCCGCCAACTCAGGAAGACTCAACGAGATCGGTGGTTTGTGAATGGGAGGCATCGGGCTTGTCTTATCGTTCGTTCCCTTGACGCCGTAGCCGACCACGACATAACAGCTCGGACACGAGTGGGACTCAGCGATATATTCCTGAGCATTCTCTGCAGTCCCAGACCCTGGGAAGGATTCCTTTTGCTCATAGTCTCTAGCCTGCGGGTTGCCCTTACTATATTTTGGATCTTCCAGCCGCGCCTTGCCCGCTCGCTCCGGAAGGCCCATCAAGTTGGGAGCGCGTTCACCGAGCATCCCTGCGTGGAACGCGTGACAGAGAGGACACTGGCCTTTGCCGACCGCTCCCTGTTCTTTGTTCTTTCCAATTCCACCAAAAATGATCTTCTCGCCTTCATCGGCGAGTTGCTGGGAAGTCATCGAACTAAAATCAAGCTTCTCTTCCTTAGGAGGAAATCCACCTTCGACCTGCGGCAACCAATTCCCATACCCTGACAGGCCGGCGGCAACCAAGAACATGAAGCCACCAATCTTGAGCATTGCGGCATGATTGGGGAAATAGATCCCCATCATGAAGCACAATGCAGTGATAAGGACTAAGGAGACCGGAAGCATCCGGTTCGCTTCATAGAAGCTCCCTTTATAGTGCGCTATCGCCAGCAACAGCATGAAGGCGGCAAGCATGCCGATAAAAAGCTTGAATGTCGCGCGCTTCTTTGCAACGGGATCGCTGATGGATATCAGAGAATACACGAATAGACCGGCGAGAAGCGCGAATAGCGGCCACCCTATCGATAGAGCTTCCCTTATCAGATCGCCCACGGTTGAAACCTCCTGCGGTTTAGGTAGGAGGGAGGCAGGTTCTTCATGCCTCCACTCCCCCAACCAAGATCCTAAAGATGATTAGTGGCCCCCAGCCGGCTGCGGTGCGCCGCCTGGAACCCCTGCCTTTACCTCGACAGGCGCCTTCTTCATCCCGAGGCTTCCCAGCCAGAAGACGAATAGGATGCTGACCCAAAAGAACAGCACATTGAATGAAATCATGTTCGCTGCAAAACCCACCGTATGGGTATAAGCCCAAGGCGAGTTATCACGCATGATCTCATTCACATGCCAGAACAATCGGACCGACGAGCGTATATACCCCATCAAGCCCATCATCCAGGTAAAGGCGGTTGCGAGCATGATCAACGCATATTGCGATCGAACAGAGATCTTGCCCCACTCAATGGCCCCCATCTGCTTGGCGCCCTTCATCATGGCCGCGTTCAACGGAAACATGAAGAAGAGGCAGGACAGAGTCGTGGCGACTTGAGGCACAGACAGACCCACCCGCACGTTTGCCGGGATGTAATATCCATAGATGGCCAGCCAGATGATGTTCACATAGGCGCATCCGAAGAAGACACCCATGAAGATATTGCCGAACTTCGACCAGGATACCGTCGAGACCTTATTGCCTCGCATGTACCAGACGAAGCTCAGAATGGTGGTAGTAATGATCACGTTAATTCCACCGTTCTTGGCCGACATCACCCCGTAGTTTCCCAGCACCGGGTGCTGTTGACCACCCATCGCCTTGAGCTCCGCTGGAGTCATAACTATCGTGTGGGGGGTAATGAAAACCAGGAAGCCGCAACAGAGAACGAATACGAGATACTTAATGTAGCGCTGATATTTCTCAGCACCGCGCATCCGACCAAGCGCCTGCCAGAGATAATAGTTGGTGCTCAAGAAGAGAATGCCGATCATGGTGGCTTGAATAATGAAGAGCCAGGCCAGGAGACCGCCCATGAGCGTAATCCCCATCTGCTGGCGATAGGCATACACCTCGCGCATCAGCCAGTAACCGGCGAACGGCAAGGGAATCAAGAACGCCACGCCGAGCGCCATGGCGATGTAGCCCATCCAGTCATAGTGCGCGCGATCCTCATCTGTCTTGGAGGCCAAGAACTTATACGCCGCGTAGGCCGCCACGACACCACCGCCGAACGCCATATTACCCAGAATGCGATGCACGTTGAGCGGATTCCAGAGGGCGGTATGAATGACGTGCCAGATGTTCCCCAGGTACCGGCCCTGCTCATCGACGCCGGCCGGCGACATCATGAAGCCGATCCAGGAATTGGCCAGGAACATGAGCAACGTACCGATCACGTTCAGGACCACGGACATGCTCAAGTGAATCCACTTGAGGAACCCGTCCGTCATCTTGTCCCAGCCGTAGTAGTAGATGTACAGGGTCCCGCTCTCCGCCACAAACATCAGTGCATAGATATGCATGACCGGGCGGAAGATACTGGATAAGTAGCCGAAGAATGCAGGATAGAGCGTCAGGAAGGTAAAGATCAGGATGCCGCCTAGAATTGCGGTCAACGAATAGGCTGTCAGACTGATCTTGATGAAGTCATGGGCGAGCTGGTCATACCGCTTCGACATCGCCTTATCCTTCGTCACGACCCCCATGAACTCAATAACCATGCAGAAAATTGGAACCGCGAGCACGAAACTTCCGTAATAGAGGTGCTGCTGATTCGCAAACCAGAGCAACACGCGGCTCTCGAAGTTATACCGCGGATAATCTCGAGGACCATCGACGGTCTTGGGAGCAGGGGCACCAACAACGATACCCTCCGTCTTATAATAGACATCGCGCCCCTTTTCGACCGTCGCCGCCCCCTCCTTCTTCACCGCATCAGGTGCATCTGCGCCAATAGCCAGTGACGGAAGCGATACGACGATGGGGAGCAGGAGAAGGCCAATCATCGCGCAAAGCGCCATGATTGAGAACAGCTTCTTCCCGGCTACACGACCCATGAAACACCTCCTTGATGCATTCTGAAAAAGACTCATCGCGATTCCTTATACACTCGACTCAGCACGGAATGAACCCCCGGACCTACTTCCGGAATAAGTACCAGAAGTCCAGTCCCTGTGAATCCATCAAAAAGTGATCAACCGCCGTAAAATAGGCGATGCAGATGACTAAAGACACCAACGCGTACACGATTGTCTTCCCCATGCGCATTCCCCCCTCAGACCTTGCGGACGTTCAAGAAATCCCAGCGCTGCAACGGCCCCGCTTAGCAGGGGCACTGAATTCCAGCAAACCAATAAAAAAACCACAGGCCCATCGCACAGGTGATGTAAAAAATCATCTTGCCGATTTTGACCTTTAGCTCGCTGTCCGCTGTTGCCGTGGCCATCGCGTCATCCTTCTCCTGATAAAAATAACAAGTGTCGAATCAGCGCAGTGAATTTCTTGACACTCAGATTTCCGTATGTTATTCAAAATTCCTTGCCGTACACGAAAAATCAGGGGACACTCGATGCAAAGAAAATCAAAAGTGTTCGACATTATAGTTTTGGTCGGTATGGTTGTCAATATACTTTTGGCTGTGTTTCTGATTCTCTACTACTTTGATTTTCTGTAGATTTCTCATGGTTTCCCCCTTCAGCTCCGTTCTGATTTCGCAGCCGAATCCGCACAACGAAACCCGATCGTTTCATCGCGAAAGTCCGAAACCATCTTGCTCCGGCTGGTAATGCGAATATCAGCTCCCGTGGTTGCGTACCCCCCCCCACGAAGCACCCGAAATACGCCGTGATCTGGGCTCGGTGGGTTCCGTTCTGGGGCCTCTGTGAAATAGCTTTCCGCATACCAGTCGTCCACCCACTCCATCACATTTCCTGCCCCATCCATGACACCGTACGGACTTTTATCGGTCAGCACCGTACCGACAGATGCGGAGACTTCATGCCCATCCTGCACTCTAGCCCAATTCGCCCCGTTGGGCTGCTCCACATTGCCCCAGGGCCAGAGACGGCCATCCGTTCCTCGCATGGCCTTCTCCCACTCCGCCTCAGTAGGAAGCCGTTTACCTTTCCAATGACAATAGGCCTCCGCATCCTCCCATGACACGTAGACCACAGGCTGATTGATGCCTTGCATCTTGCTCATGTTCTTGGCGTAACGAGCAGGAGGACCCGACTTGCGATGCCCTGTCGCATCGACAAATTGCTGGTATTGAAAGTTGGTCACTTCGTACCGATCAATGGCAAACGCATCCAGCGCCAGCGTGCGCTGCGGCCGTTCATCGAACCCGCCATGATCGGTCCCACGGATGAAAGCTCCTGCAGGAATTGAAACCATTTCTTCCCGGACTGGCTCTTCACGAGAAATCTGAGAGGGATCGAGCTCTCCTGATGGGGCTGAATCCGGGGAATCAGCAGGAGACGCTTCAAACGGAGTCAGCTGGGTGCCGCGAAGGATTCCCATGATGGGAATCGCAGCAAACGCAAGAATAGCTAAAAGAAACAGAACCTTGAATTTTGTTTCGAGCATGACTATTGTGACGCCGCGGGGCTGTTGCCAACCTCTATATCGCTATCGCTCGCACAGCGAAACCCAATCGTAATATCCGTTCGCCATAGCTTCGCGGCAAATCGTTTGGATAGCCGAACGTTATGCTCGGTCTCTCGCCACGACCCTCCGCGCACGACTTTCAAATCGCCGGTGTCTGGCCCTTTCGGATCGCGATAGGGCGCTTTCTGGTAGTAGTGTTCATCGTACGTATCCGTGACCCATTCCGCGACGTTCCCCGTCATGTCATAGATTCCGTAGGGGCTTCGCCCGGACTCGAACGATCCAGGAGGGGCGAGATACCGATACCCGTCTTCACTTCCATCCGCGTTGGCATTAGCGAGACCGTTCATGAAGGTGTCGCCCCACGCATACTTCCGCTTTCCTTCACCTCGTCCGGCTTTTTCCCATTCCGCTTCCGTGGGAAGACGCTTTCCCGCCCATTTGCAATAGGCCCCCGCCTCGTCCCATGTCATGCTCATCGCCGCAAACTCGGGCTTCAGCAGCTTGGACTGATCGTCTTCAAACACTTCGATCTTGGGCAGCGGTCGCTTCGTCATTTTGGCGAACCGGGCATATTCTTCTTGCGACACCTCTTTCTTGTCGAGATAGAATGCCTTGAGATACACTTGACGCTCTGGCGCCTCATCCGGGTCGCCATCTTTACTGCCCATGATGAACGGGCCTTCGGGAACCTGCACCATTTCTCGGCCTTCATCACCTATTTTCGTTTTATACATGGAATAATCCAGCGAGGGTGCGCTGCTCGGGGCAGGGCGAGCCTCGGTCTTGATTGACAAGGCCAGTGCTTTCATCTGCTTCGATTTGTAGGACTCATAGACCAGCAGGCTAATCATCAGGATGAACGACCCAAAGACAAACACGATCGAACCGATAAGCACTCCCCTATTTTCCATCGCGTCTCATACTCCTTCGATTGTGCATGACATGGAGGGATCAGCTGGCTTCAGATGCAGCTTTCTTTGCCGCGCGCATATCCAGCAACATCGAGATCTGCACACCGAGAAATCCACCCATGGCAGCGCCGGCTCCCGCGCCCACGGATATTCTCTCCGAACCGGCAATAAGCCAGGCAAGCGCCCCGCCCAACAGCGTTCCCGTCAAAATACTCACCAGAAAACGTCGTCCACCCATAAACCCAATGACTCCGCCGAGCACCAACCCAATCCCGCTCGCAATCGGCATGATGCCGCTGCCCATAATGATCCCGATGAGCGTCCCGACCGTTCCCATCACGGCCACGCCGAACAGGATATCGAACACCTTTAAGGGCGCCGCTTGTTCCGTGCCTGACTCGATCATGCTAACAACAGTCCATAGTCCATGTTTCTAGCGTCCAGTGCGCGCGACCATCGAACCAAAATCGATTTCTACGCCGGGCCCTGAGATGATCGAAATGCCCCAGGCTTTGGCAGCTGGTTCATGCCGGTGAATCCGTTTGAAATCTTCGTAGACGTTCACCCGTTCCTCAAACCACTGACCGACATCCTTCGTGCCGCTTTGCACCACGATCTCCGAGCCACTGAACATGCCCCCCTCGGTCAGCGTACCCTCGGGCTTGGTGGCACTCCAGACATACTTCGTAAACACAGGAATGAACATCAGGTCGGTATCCAACGAGGCATAGATTGCCGCAATAGGCTCATTTTCCGTCGTGGCTTTTTGCAGGCGCCAACGCCAGGTGAGGACCGGAAAGGCCTTCGGGTCCCAATCGATCTTCTTTTTCTTGATCCTCTGTCCCGCATCCTTCGCTGCCAGAAAATTCACACCGTTCTCTGTCTGGACCTTATACGCATCCCGCCCCTTGGACTCACTCCGTTGACTTTCATTATCCCAATTCGAGGGAAATCCGTCCGCTTCTTTTGCCTGAAAATCCTCCAGGATCAAGGATTGGCTTTGGGCTGAGACCGCACCCTGCATCACGAAGCTCCCACACACCACCAGCCCGACCGCGAGACATCTCCGGATCATCACCCCTCGCCTCATACTACTACCCCTTTCGGTTTTTATGCCTCTTGCGACGACGGCGGCGCCAGTGCCGTTGCATTTCCCTTGGCCAACTCTTCTCCCATCGCAGACGACTGGTCACGCTGACACATCCAGAATAGGGTGAGCACCGCGCCCCAGAACACCATCATATTCAGTGTCACCATCTTCGCAGCGAACGCGAAGTCCGGTGTAAAAGCCCATGGAGAGACATCGGCCATCAACTCACTCACATGCCACGCCAACCGTCCGGATGAACGGATGTATCCCATGAGACCCATCACCCACGTGAATGCCGCAGCCAGTCCGAACAAACCAGCCATGCCCCTGAGGGAAATCTTTCCCCACTGGACCGGCCCAAGAACGACCGCCCCTTTGAGCATCATGCGATTGATGACCACACCGACCACAAGGACCGTCAACGTGGTTGCCGCCTGCGGCGACGACAGCCCGACACGGAGATTCGCCGGCAGATAGTACCCATACACTGAGAGCCAGATAACGTTGAGCGCCCCTAGGAAGAACAGCGCGCCGATGAGGATGTTCCCTCTCTTGATCCAGGACACGACCATCGTTCGATTGGCGCGACGGTAATACATGAAACTCATAGTGGTCACGAGAATCATG
>JANYEF010000550.1 GCA_025363325.1 Nitrospira sp.
TCGACGTCGTGGATATCGTGCTGCAGCCATTGGCTTCCAGTGAGGCCGTTCTCAGCCAGGAAGAGCGCGACTTGGGGGTCGTCATGGTCGATCTCGGTGGTGGGACGACCGATCTCGCCATTTTTCTCGATGGGAGTATTCGGCATTCCGCGGTCTTGCCGATCGGCGGACAGAATCTGACCAAAGATCTCGCCATCGGGTTGCTGACCTCTCAGACCGAAGCCGAGAAGATCAAGCTGCAACACGGGATTGCCCGCACAGGATTGGTGCAGGGCCACGAAACCGTGGAGGTCCCGTCGGTCGGGGACCGTCCCGCGCGGACCTTTTCGCGCCGTGATATTGCCGAGATTCTGGAGCCGAGGGTCGAAGAAATATTCGAGCTGGTTCGTCGGGAGATCGTGCGCGCCGGCTACGAGGGCATGCTGGGGGCAGGGGTGGTCATTACAGGCGGCACGTCGTTGCTGGAAGGGATGCCTGATGCGGCAGAGCAGGTCTTGAATCTTCCAGCCCGTCGCGGCGCGCCCAGTGGGATCGGAGGGCTTCGCGACATCGTCAGTAATCCCATTCATGCCACGGGTGTCGGCCTGCTGCTCCATGCCCGGCACCATGCCGAGGCGATGGCCACGGCTGGTCTGCGCAGCGGGCGGCCGTTGCATAAGGTATTCGATCGTATGAAGTCCTGGATGTTCGAGTTCTTTTAACCATTGCGCGGAGCGGGCGGCCGTTACGCGAATTTTATCAAGGGAGGTGTCCTGATGTTTTCATTTGAAGAGGATGCGGTGTCCCCCGTTCGGATCAAAGTGATCGGTGTCGGTGGCGCCGGGTGCAACGCCATTAACACCATGATCACGTCCGGATTGGCGCGGGTCGATTTCATCGCGGCGAATACCGATCTGCAGGCGTTGGATCGGTCGCGGGCATCGTATAAGGTACAACTGGGTCCTGAGCGGACCAGGGGACTCGGCGCCGGGGCGAAGCCGGAAGTCGGAAAAGACTCGGCCTTGGAAAGCAAAGATCAGATTCGGGAGTGTCTTGAAGGCGCGGACATGGTGTTTGTGACTGCGGGAATGGGCGGTGGAACCGGGACCGGTGCAGCGCCGATCGTGGCAAGCATCGCGCGCGAACTCGGCATCTTGACGGTCGGGGTTGTGACAAAACCATTTACGTACGAAGGTCATCGCCGGATGATTCATGCGGATGAAGGGATTCGTGATCTCCGGCGCCATGTGGATACGTTGCTCATCATTCCGAATCAGCGGTTACTTGGCATTGTCGACAAAGCGACGCCTCTGCTCGAAGCTTTCAAGGTGGCCGATGACGTCCTCCGGCAGGCGATTCAAGGGATTGCGGATGTGATCACGACCACCGGTCATGTGAACGTGGATTTTGCCGATGTCCGCACCGTGATGTCGCATACGGGTCGTGCTGTGATGGGGATGGGCGTGGCGCGCGGGCCGAATCGGGCGATCGAAGCGGCACAGAAGGCGATTTGCAGTCCGTTATTGGAGGAGGGCAGTGTCGAGGGCGCGCGCGGTGTGTTGTTGAATATCACCGGCGGAGCCAACATGTCACTGCACGAGATCGAGGAAGCGGCCACGATTGTCCAGCAGACAGCCGATCCTGAAGCCAATATTATTGTCGGACAGGTGATCAACCCCGATATGGGTGACGACCTGGTCGTCACAGTAATTGCCACCGGATTTGAACGGGAAGAGCAGCCTGCTACGATTCCCGTGGCTGCGGCTCGGACTTCGCGCACCGGGCAACCGGCGATGACCGGTGTCGGCCAGATGATGGGAGAACGATCCTATACGGAGCGGCCCTTCAAAGATCTCGACCGTCCGACCTTCTTGCGGCGGATGGGAGAAGGAAGAGAGTCAACAGAGCGAGTTGCAGCGACCGCGGATGATGAGTGGGATGTGCCCACGTTCCTGCGTAAACAGGTCGATTGAGTCGGGAGGTCTGTGGGGGTGAGTGGTCTCAACGGAGTATGGCCATGAGCACAGCGGTCATCACGGTTCCAGCCTTCGCGTCCACGCGCGACGGCGTCCGACATTTCTTTGGCACGCGCCGTCATGCAGATTCGCTGGCACTCGATGTAGGAGTGCCCGCTCGTCAGTCTGGGGCGCAGGGACGTGGCTGGCTACTATCCGTCAAACAAGTGCATGGGACCGATGCCTTGGTGGTGGATCGGCCACTGACCGAGTCGGATCAGTTCTCCGGCGGGTGGGACGCGCTGGTGACCGATCAACCCGGCGTAACGGTGGCGGTGCGCACGGCGGATTGTGTCCCCGTGCTCATGCATGATCCCCGTCGGCGTGTCGTGGCGGCGATTCATGCCGGTTGGCGGGGCGCTCTCGCCGGGATTGTTCCAAAGACCATCATGCTGATGGAGACCAGATTCGGATCGATGCGCTCGGATCTGCGAGTTAGTATTGGACCCTCGGCCGGTCCCTGCTGCTATGAAGTGGATGATCCGGTGCTCGAGCAACTTCGAGTGGGCTTGCCCGACTGGCAGTCGGTTGTGCGGGATTATCGTGGGCACAAGGCTCGACTGGATCTCAAGGCCTTGATACGTCGGCAAGCGGAGGAACAGGGTGTGTCTGTGCCCTCTGTTTCGGCGGTGAATCTCTGCACGATCTGCCATGATCAACTCTTTTATTCATATCGACGGGAAGGCCGCGTGAACGGGACGATGGTCAGTGGAATTACGCTTATCTCCAGCCGGTAGTATCTGGCCTGACTGCATGCGCTGACATTTGTCATGGGGTTTCGGTACAATACTTCCGAACTTCCGAGAGACGGTGTTTCAGCCGTGGCTGATCAGATGGGATGGATCTACGGGCTGGTGGTTCAATCGGTGAGAATATTCGGTTCGTGTTCGAGTGTATCCGGTATGCGACGCAGCAACCTGGATAGCCGGAGGGAGGCGTTCGCTCTGGGGTATGTTGAGAGTCTGAACGATGCGAGAACGCTGCTGATGGACTATCTTCAGCATCCTGTAAGAGGTGAATCTAGAAGGGGAGGCGACGAAGGCCGGGTTTCTTCTGGATATGCGTAACGGAGCGATGCCGAGTTTGGAGGCCGTGCCCTATGTGGCAGTGAAAGGGCTCATGGCGATTCCACCTCCTACCCAGCGATCCAGAACAGACTCGTCCCTACTTTCGTCGTCTGTGTGAGTTGACGCTGCGCCTCTCACGCCAATCGACCGGTACCGTCTTTTTGAAGGAACTCTCGATGGGTATGCCGAACGATTATCATGTCGCAATCGAAGAGAGGGCCACGATGGTGCGGGTCGGCACGGCTATTTTTGGAGCGCAGCATGTCTAGCCCAACGATCACGAGCAAGATCACGTTCATCGGTGGTGGCCAGATGGCTGAGGCCATGATTGGCGGCCTCCTCTCAGGGCAGATGTGTCCCGCTGAGTCGATATGGGCGACGGATCCCGTCGCTGAGCGCCGTGATCGCTTGAAGAGTCAGTTCGGTATTCGGGTTGGTCCCACCAACCGCGAGGCGGTATCCTGGGCGGATGTAGTCATTTTAGCGGTGAAGCCTCAGACGCTTCCTGCTGTACTCAGTGAGCTTGGTCCGACCCTGGCCCATGCCCTCGTGATATCAATTGTGGCGGGGGGCACGATTCGGATAATTGCAGAACAGGCAGGAGGGGCCACGCGAGTGGTCCGAGCGATGCCGAATACTCCGGCATTAGTTCGGGAGGGTATGACCGCTCTTGCGATGGGTGACGGGGTGTCCGGCGATGATGTTCGGTTGGTTCGAACGATATTCGAAGCTGTCGGCCGAGTGGTACTTGTTGAGGAACGATTAATGGATGCCGTGACCGGACTGAGCGGCAGTGGGCCAGCCTATGTATTTCAGGCCATTGAGGCGCTGGCGGATGGGGGGGTGATGATGGGCTTGCCGCGGCAGACCGCCGAACTTCTTGCCGCTCAGACGGTGCTCGGCGCGGCTCGCTTGGTGCTGGAATCAGGGGTGCATCCCGCTCAACTGAAAGATCGGGTAGCATCTCCAGGAGGCACGACCATCGCCGGCCTTCATCAGCTCGAGCAGGGGGGATTCCGTGCCGCGCTGATGGCGGCGGTCGAAGCGGCTACCACACGATCGCAGGAGTTGGGGCGCTGATGTTTGTCATAGGCAATGCCCTGAGTGCATTGGCAACGATCATCCATTATGTTTTAGAAATCTATATATATGTTGTCGTTGCTCGCGCGCTCATCTCGTGGGTCAATCCTGACCCATGGAACCCTATTGTGCAGTTTCTGGTAAAGGTTACCGAGCCTGCATTGGCTCCAATTCGCCGAATAGTCGGTACGCGTTTAGGATTTGATCTCTCTACTTTTATTCTCATACTGATTCTGGTATTTCTTCAGAGGGCCATCGTACCTTCGCTACTTCAGATCGCGGTAGCCATGGACGGAAATAGTATTGGGGAGGTGCCATGAAAATTACACCGCTCGATATCCAACAAATGGTATTCAAGGTCGGTTTTCGTGGGTACGACAAGGAAGAGGTCAATCGCTTTCTTGAAGAACTGGCACAGACAGTCGAATCGTTGGATCGAGACCATGCGGTTCAGCGAGAAAAGATCATGTTTCTGGAACAGCAGCTCGCTGAACTGAAGCGAACGGAAGCGACATTGTCGAGCACCCTCCTGTCGGCGCAGTCGCTGGCAGAGGATATGAAACGGAATGCTCAACGGGAGGCGGATCTCGTCATCAAGGAGGCTGAGTTGAAGGCCGGCGAATTGATCCGTCAGGCCAAAGTCGAGCTGACCGATACGCAGCGAGACCTCTCGTCGCTTCAGAAACAGCGACTGCTCATGGTTGAGCGGTTGCGCGCGTCGTTGCGGATGTTCGAGCGGATGTTGGAAGTGGAAGAGCAGGAAGCGTTCCATGACGCCGCGACTGCATCGGAGGAGAAGCTCGAAGGAGAGTCGAGCTCGGTGTTGTGACGCGTTCGACCTGATCGGCTCTCGTCCGCTGATACATATCTCAGGCTGCTTCGCGCCACCCAGCAGCAGCAGATTTTCCCACCAGTGACAGGCTGTCTTGCTCATGGCTACCCATCAGGTCATTGAAGCGGCATTGCAATCGGCTGTTGACGACGGTGTCTTTCCCGGTGCCGTGTTGGCGGTGCGCTTGCGCGGTAGGCTGCAATGTGTGGCTGTGGCTGGACGACTGTCGGCAGAGCTCCCAGGCTTTTCCGTACAGCCTTCCACCATCTATGATCTCGCTTCCCTCACGAAACCGCTGGCAACGGTCACATCCGTATTGCTCCAAATTCAGCACACCAAGGTTGCTCTTGAGGATTCCGTGCAAGAGGTATTAGTCGAACTTGAAGGGACGCCGATCGGGCAGGCAACGGTGCGTGATCTCTTGACCCATCGCTCAGGCTTGCCCGGGTGGCGGCCACTGTACGAACGGCTTGAAGCACGAGATATTGCCCCAGTGTTCTCTGACGGGAATCAGCCTGTCAAACAACATGTATTGAACATGATTCGCGACGAACCATTGATCTACGCGCGGGGTGAACGAAGCGTCTACAGTGACCTTGGATTCATATTGCTAGGATTTCTGGTAGAGCGTCTCAGTGGAATGGCGCTGGATCTCTGGTGCGAAGAAGCGATCATCCGACCGCTACGGGCCGATCCGCTGATGTTTTGCTCGACGGCAGGGCGAGCGCAACTTGGTGGTGTACGCCCAACTGTTGATACATCACGAATAGCCCCGACCGAACAGGACGAGTGGCGCAATCGACTCTTACGTGGGGAGGTGCACGACGAGAATGCTGCGGCGATGGGTGGCGTCGCGGGCCATGCAGGGTTATTCGGGACTGCCGAATCGGTGCTGGCTGTTTCCGGAGCCTGGCTCCGCGGCTATCATGGGAGAGAGTCGATTTTGGATGGAGAACTCGTCAGGCAGTTTACGACCCGCCAAGAATCTGCCACTCGATCGAGTTGGGCGTTGGGATGGGACACTCCGTCGGCGCCGTCCTCATCGGGGTCCCATTTTTCCGAGCGGTCGTTTGGGCATCTCGGTTACACCGGGACGTCGTTGTGGATCGATCCACTGTGCGAATTGGAGGTGGTGTTGTTATCGAACCGGGTACATCCGAGCCGGAGGAACGAAAAGATTAAGGTCTTCCGCCCGCGCATTCACGACCTGGTATATCGGGAGTTTGTGTCAACGTGATTGTCAGGGCTACGCAGGGTCCTGGTAATCAATCCAGGTTTCTTTTTCGGCGAGATATTTCGTGCCTTTGAAATTGGCGCGTGTTCTCATTTTGCTGAAGCCGAATCCCTGCATCGCTTCGATGAGTTCTTGTACCGCAGCGGCTATGGTGGGATGCGAGCGCCCTTCGACAGTCAGGGCTTCATACATGACCTTGGCGGCGTAGCCTGAGGGCGATCGATTGACGAGGACTGTGCGATTGAAATATCGATCGCTCGGGTCGACTCCTTCAACCTGGTGTTTTTCAACCAGTCCTTCTTTTTTGAAGAGCAGAGGGAGCGAACTCATCACGACCTCCATGACACTCAAAATGGAATGGCCTAGGACCCAGATTATAGGGAGAGGCCGTGCCGACTGCAAGCCGTTGACAACTTCTTAACGCCCCCCTATTATTTCCCCCCGCTGTGGTAGGCCGATGCGTTCCGGAAGATATGAATATCCCCAACAGCTTGACCATCCTCCGGATTCTCCTGATTCCCTGCTATATCGGGTTGCTCGTCTACGGCAGATTTGGTCAAGCGCTCATCGTGCTGATCGTGGCCGGACTCACCGATGCGCTAGATGGGGC
>JANYEF010000567.1 GCA_025363325.1 Nitrospira sp.
GGTAGACCACCTGCCTGAAATACCGGCGATGGAACTCCTGGAACAGATACGGGCTTCCAGTCAAAAACCTGGCCGACGTCATGGCGGTACGGATCGTCAGGTCCTCCGCTGCCAGCTCAATGCAGTCTTGAACCGTCCGCATGCAGTAGCCAACCTGGAATCCTAGATCCCACAGATGGTGGAGCACCTCACGGAACAGAGCCTGTGCCGCCTCATCTGCATCCTCGCGATACAGAAACATGACGTCGATGTCTGAATAGGGAGCCAACTCCCGGTGACCGTAGCCTCCTAGCGCCACCAGGCAACCGTACTTGGCTCCCGCGACCTGCGCCGCCTCCCCGGCCTGCCGCATAGCATCCTTGTACCGGCCGATAATCAGCCCGTCCACGAACCCCGTCAGGGACGTCATGACATCGGCACCCGACGCCCCGTCCAACAACCGTTGCCGGAGCGCTTGCCGGTGCCCAGCCAGGGCGGAGACTGGCTCAACCTCCGCCCTGCGCAAGAGCCCATCCGGGGATACGTTGTCCGGAGTCATCGTCACAGAGCGCTATCTCCCGTCTCGCCTGTTCTGATCCGCACCACGGAAGTGATATCCGACACGAGGATCTTCCCATCCCCGACGGTGCCGGTCTTCGCGTGGCGCGCAATGGTTTCGACCACTTTCGCCACCATGTTATCCGCGACGAGCACTTCGATCTTGATCTTGGGCATAAAGTCGGTCGTATACTCAGCGCCCCGGTACGTTTCCTTATTCCCCTTCTGGCGTCCCATTCCTTTGACTTCCGTGACCGTCATTCCATGTACGCCCATTTCCACCAGGCCATCCTTGACTTCATCCAACTTGAACGGCTTGATGATGGCTTCAATCATCTTCATATCGATGCCTCCTTAACCGGGCTCGCCCGGGGACGTGGTCCGTACCGCGTCCCCGGAATCGCCACCTGAATGTTTCGTCGATTGTGTCATGGTCCGTGTCGGAACCTGAATCATGCGTGAAGGACAACAGAGGATGCCCTCTGAGCCTGATGCCGATGCTTGGCCATCCAGCTGGGGCACCGAACCCTGCTTGGAAAGCAGGGTTCGGTCACTTCTGCCCTACGAATAGGCCTTCTCATCATGTTGACTGAGATCCAAGCCTGTTCGCTCGTCCTCTTCACTCACACGCAGACCCGTTATTGCACCGACTATCGCCAGAACGATTAAGGTCCCGAGAAACGCGAAGACCACGGAAATCAGTACGGCTATCGCTTGGATGCCCAACTGTGCTGGATTACCAAAGAACAGCCCGTCGGCCCCTGCCGAATTCACCGCCTTCGACGCAAAGAGACCGGTCGCCAGCGCACCCCAAATGCCTCCGATTCCATGCACGCCGAACGCATCGAGGGCGTCATCATAGCCGAACAAGGGCTTCAACATCACAAACAAATAACACAAACCACCCGCTCCCATCCCGATCCAAATCGACGAGATCGGGCCGACGAACCCCGACGCAGGCGTGATCGCCACCAATCCCGCCACCGCCCCGCTGACCGTGCCCAGGGCCGACGGTTTGCCTCGATAGATCCACTCCGCAACCATCCAGGTCAGAGCCGCAGCAGCCGTCGCCGTATTGGTGGCGGTAAAGGTGCTGGTCGCCAGTTCCCCTGCGCCCAACGCGCTACCGGCGTTGAACCCAAACCATCCAAACCAGAGTAAGCACACACCCGTAATGGTCATGGGCAAATTGTGCGGATGAAAGGACTCCTTGCCATGTCCCAATCGCTTCTTTAGCACGAGGGCGCAGGCCAACCCCGCGACGCCGGAACTGATATGGACGACCGTCCCGCCGGCGAAGTCCAACGCCCCGAGGTTTCTGATCCATCCCCCGACTCCCCACACCCAATGCGCGAGCGGATCGTAGATGACGGTCGCCCACAGCAGCGTAAACAGGAGAAAACCGGAGAACTTCATCCGTTCGGCAAAGGCGCCGGTGATCAGCGCCGGCGTGATCACGGCAAACATCATCTGGAAGAGCATGAAGGCCTGGTGCGGGATGGTGGCCGCATAATCGGCATTGGGCGTGGTCCCCACGCCGTTGAGACCGAACCAACTTAGGTTACCGATGATGCCGCCTATGTCAGGCCCGAAGGCGAGGGAGTACCCCCACAGCACCCACTGGATACTGACCAGACAGAGGACCACAAAGCTCTGCAAGATCGTCCCCAGCGAATTCTTGGTACGCACCATTCCACCATAGAACAGCGCAACGCCCGGCGCGGTCATCAGCAACACCAAGGCCGTCGAGACCAACACCCAGGCCGTATCGCCGGTATCGATCTTCGGCGGCGCTGGAGCCGCTGCCGCTGCAGC
>JANYEF010000016.1 GCA_025363325.1 Nitrospira sp.
AGGCGCGTAGCTCAGGGGGAGAGCGCTACCTTGACACGGTAGAGGTCGACGGTTCAAGACCGTCCGCGCCTACCACCTAGCTGAGGGCATCCGTTTGCCTCTCGTAGGCGGGGTGCCTTTGTTGTTTTTAGCACTTGATGAAGTCGTGCGGGTCATGAAAATTACGCTCAAAGATGGCAGCAGTAGGGATATTTCAGCTGGCCAGACCGTTGGGTCTGCTCTGTCGGCTTTCGGCCTGTCACTTGGCCAGGACATCCTTGCGGCAAAGGTGAATGGCCGGACCGTAGATCTTTCGAGCACCTTAACTGAAGATGCTGAGATTGCCCCACTGCAGTTCGACAGTGCTGAAGGCCGCGAGGTCTACCGCCATAGCAGTACGCACATTATGGCGCAGGCCGTCAAAGAAGTATTCCCCACAGCACAACTGACAATCGGCCCGGCCCTCGAGGATGGGTTTTTCTATGACTTTGCCTTTGAGCGTACCTTTACCACGGAAGATCTCGAGAAAATTGAAGCCCGTGCGAAGGACATCATTGAACGCGCCCTTCCGGTGAAACGGGCAGAATTGTCGAAGCTCGACGCGGTGAAATATTTCCAGGAGCGCGGAGAAGCCTATAAGGTTGAGTTGATTCAAGGACTGGCAGATGGGCAGACCATCTCAGTCTACAGCCAGGGCGAATTCACCGACCTCTGCCGAGGCCCGCATCTTCCGACGACAGGCCATATCGGGGCATTCAAGCTCATGAACACCGCCGGAGCGTACTGGCGCGGAGACGAACGCAATCCCATGCTACAGCGGATCTATGGGACTTCCTTCCCGTCCCAGGCGGAACTCGACGCGCATCTTGCGCGGCTAGAAGAGATCAAGCGACGAGACCACCGCAAGGTCGGTAAGGAACTCGACTTGATCTCGATCCAGGATGAGATCGGCCCCGGCCTGGTGCTCTGGCATCCAAAGGGCGCGACGATCCGGCTATTGATTGAAAACTTTTGGCGCGACCAGCATATTCAAAACGGATACGAATTGGTGTACTCCCCTCACGTCGCTCGGTTAGACCTCTGGAAAACCAGCGGCCACGTCGATTACTACCGCGACAATATGTTCGCTCCCATGATGCTTGAAAATAGCGAATACCAGCTCAAGCCGATGAATTGCCCGTTCCACATTATGATCTATAAGTCGCATCTGCGCAGTTACCGAGACCTCCCCATTCGCTATGGAGAACTGGGGACCGTCTACCGGTACGAACGGACTGGCGTCCTCCACGGTCTACTTCGGGTTCGAGGGTTCACGCAAGACGACGCGCACCTGTTCTGCCGGCCGGATCAGATTGAAAGCGAAGTCAGCCAGGTCTTAGATTTCACGTTCTTTATTCTCGGAACCTTCGGGTTCACCGAATTTGAAGTGTACCTCTCGACGAAGCCGGAAAAGTCCGTCGGCTCGGAAGAACGATGGGCCCAAGCTACGAGCGCGCTTGAAGCAGCATTGAAGGGACGAGGAGTCGCCTACGAGATCGATCCGGGCGAAGGCGTCTTCTACGGACCAAAAATCGACATCAAAATCAAAGATGCCCTGGGGCGCTCCTGGCAATGTTCCACCATTCAGGTCGATTTCAATAACCCAGAACGGTTCGAATTAGGTTATATTGGGGAAGATGGCAAAGCTCACCAGCCGATCATGATCCATCGGGCTCTGATGGGATCGATCGAACGGTTCTTTGGCATCCTGATTGAGCATTTCGGTGGCGCCTTCCCAACTTGGCTCGCCCCGGTTCAGGCAATGGTCATGTCCATCACGGACAACCAGCGGCCCTATGTCGTCGAAGTTGTCACTCAACTCAAGGCTGCGGGGTTCCGTGCTGAGGCAGACCTTCGGAATGAAAAAATTGGGCTCAAAATTCGAGAGGCGGAGAAGGCGAAGGTTCCGTTTATGTTTGTGGTTGGAGACCGAGAAGTGCAGAGTGGGACGCTGGCCATACGGGGCCGGAGCGGAGCCAATCTCGGCAGTATGACCATCGCAGGAGCGCTCGACTTGCTCCGGGCGGACCTCAAGCCGGCAAAACAGCAACATTCACTGACACAATAAGAGGTGTCTTATCGTCCCCAAACTACGAGTTAACCGAGAAATCAGAGTGCGCGAAGTTCGGGTGATCGGTCCGGAGAGCGAACAGCTCGGCATTCTCCTCACGGCGGATGCGTTCAAACAGGCGCAAGAAGGTGGCTATGACCTTGTCGAGGTCGCGCCCACGTCAGTGCCTCCCGTGTGTCGCATTATGGACTACGGGAAATACAAGTTCGAGCTGAGCAAAAAAGACCACCAGAACCGTCGCCATCAAAAGTCGACGCAGGTGAAGGAAATTAAGTTGCGCCCTCGGACAGATAAGCATGACCTGGAGATTAAGATTCGACAGATCAAGGGCTTTCTGGCCGATGGCAACAAGACGAAGGTCCTCTTGACGTACCGAGGTCGTGAAATGGCGAATCAGGAGATGGGCCGAACGCTCATGAGTACGGTCATCGCAGAGTTGGGAGAGACGGGCACAATCGAGTACGCCCCCCGCATGGAAGGGCGGAGCTTGATCATGATCGTGGCGCCGAAGTAAGAGGGCCAGGCCCGAACGCTATTAACCAAAGGAACCACCGACATGAAGAATAGAAAAATGAAAACCCATAGTGGAGCCAAAAAGCGGTTTACCCGTACCGGCTCTGGAAAATTGGTCAGGCGAAAGGCGGGGAAACGCCATATCCTCACCAGCAAGACGCAGGATCGGAAGCGCCGACTAAGCGGCACGGTTCTCGTAGATAAGACCAAGACTCAGGCGCTGGATCGCTTATTGCCCTACAGCTAAATTCGCATGCACGAATCGCGTTAACCAAAAGGAGTATTGACTCATGCCTCGCGCAAAAGGTGGCCCCAAAACAAGACATCGGCGGAAGAAGCGTCTGAAATTAGCCAAAGGACAGTATGGAGGGAAGAGCCGGCTGTTCCGCACGGCAACAGAATCAGTCGATAAGGGGCAGGCATACGCCTATACCGGCCGGAAAAATCGGAAACGGGATTTCCGCGTGTTGTGGATTGCGCGCATCAACGCGGCAGTTCGCGCGCATGGACTGACCTATGGCCGGTTTATCAATGCCATGAAGAAGGCGAATATCCTCTTGGACCGGAAGGTCCTATCGGACATGGCGATCAAGGATGCCACGGGATTTGAGCAGCTGGTCGGTCTCGCCAAGCAGCACCTTGCCCCCGCTGCTGCCTAAGCGCAGTCGCCTTTCGAGAGTACTCTTCGAAGAGGTTGTTGGGATAGGACGTGGGTCTTGAGGAATGCGCCGACGGGCGTACGCCTCAAGACCGTTCGGCTAATTCTGTCAGATCGATTTCAAACGCAACAGCCGGAACACTAATCTGCCATCGCTCGAGCACTTCCGGGTGTAGCTCCCCGATCACACCGACCTGTTTCCCTCCAGATAGGATACTCCCTACTCGTCCGGCAAGAAATGACGGATGCTGGATCGGTTCCAGGCTGTACGCTTGGTTCACATAGTAAAACAACGTGTCCAGGCAGGAGTGGATCTCGGAGAAATGTGCATCGGCATGGGCAATCACTCCCCCGAGCACCGTCACGGAGCGTGACCCGAGAGGTTGCGCGGGATCAGGCCTGGCCACTTCACCCGCCTCGAATATTCGATGGGGATAAAACGCCCGGTTCGATGCGGCTTCCACGCGAAGCAACGAAGGAAGCATCCATTGTCGAAGTGCGGAGAAGTTCTGGGACATCACATTATCCACTTCGACGAGTTTCCCCCACTCGGTCCCCTCCAATCGCATCGCATCGCGCAGATCCTTGGGTGAACCGAGAATGTTGGAAATAATTTCCTGGAAGCCCATGCCGACCATGAGGGCCCTGACACGGTCGGAGACCATTTCGATACGAGACAATCCCCCGACCGTGAACTGCGAAGGCATTACCGGTAAAAAGTCGCCGTACCCTCGGCTGATTGCGACGTCTTCGACGACGTCCACCGCATGCATCAGGTCCTGCCGATAGAGCGGAAGCGTCACCGTTACTTGTTCAGGCCCAGTCGTCACCGCATATCCATAGGCTGCTAAGGCCTTGGCCACTTCGTGGGTGCCTAACGCCTGCCCAAGAGCCTGCTCGATCGTGCCGATGGGAAGCGTGCGTGACTTCCCGAGATCTTGCGGAGTCATGACTGTCTCGCCGAGAGCAGTCTTATAGGGGTACCGTACCTCAATCGGCTCAATGAGCGCGCCACGATCCGCCAGATTGGCTGCGAAAATATTGAGGGTCAGGACGACCATCGAAAGGTCAGTGCCCGTCACCTCGACGAACAAGGCATCGTCTCCCACCCGCACCTCTCCGACTTCGCGGCTATTGATTATCGGTGGGAAAGAGAGTGCCTGACGCTTCGCATCACGGAGGAAGGGCAAGCGATCCTGGCCGGCAAGTATCCCGCCGAACTCCAGCCCTTTGGGATGGACGAGCAGCATCTCTCCGAGCGTCATGACCGTATCCATGCCCAGCGGCGTGAATGTGACTTCGTCCGGTTTCACCAAGTCATAGGTGACAGGAAACTCGATCGCCGCGAGCCGATAGAGTCCGATCGACACGGTCCGACGTTTTCGGCCGAACATCTCGGCGAGTTTCTCTTGCGTCTGGATCAGCTGTGCAAGGCCCTCCTGGGTCACACGGTAGCCGGTTGCAGCACAGGCCGCCACAAAAGGCCTGACCTTTTCCAGACCGGAGGCCACGTTCAGTCGCTTGGGCGATGTCGATGTGTTCGTGAGAAAGTCGTACTTCGCGAGGGCACCCTGTCGTTTTACTCGAATCTGTCGCGCGATCCCTTCGCAGCACCAGAGATCGGGGCGGTTACTATCTTGTAGCTCAATCCGCAGTTCGCCGGTGTCGGGATTCTGCCCCTTCAGCTCACCCTTCCCGAGCATCAACGACTCTTCGAGTTGCTCCATGGTGATCGATTGGAGAGCCTCCCCTGGCCCTGCAAGCAATCCCTCGAGATCCTGTTTGAAAATAGTAATCGTGGGCATGGGAAACCTAGAACGCCCCTCTAGTAGAACGAATCAGATCAAGATTATCGGTGAACAACTCACGAATATCGTGAATACCGAGCGCCACCATTGCCATACGATCGAGCCCCAGTCCCCAGGCAATCACTGGTACGGTTATGCCCAGCGGGAGGGTGACTTCCGGCCGAAACAATCCGGCTCCGCCAAGCTCCATCCATCCGAGCTTCGGATGGCGCACATGCAGCTCGACCGACGGTTCGGTGAAGGGGAAGTAGGCTGGGAGGAATTTAACTTCCTTGGCCTGCGCCACTTCACGGGCAAAGAGGTTCAGCAGACCGAGTAGCGTGCGAAAGTTGATGTCTTCGCCGAGTACGATCCCTTCCACCTGAAAGAAGTCGGTTGCGTGTGTCGCATCGACTTGATCGTAGCGGAAGCAACGGGCGATGGAAAAATACTTTCCCGGCACCGCTGGTTGTGCCGCCAACGTATGGGCTGAGACGGCTGTCCCCTGGCTCCGTAAGACCAGTCTGCGTGCGCGCTCCGCATCGAAGGGATAGTTCCAACCGGTTGAACCGGTTTCGCCGCCGTCCTGGTGCGCTTGCATGACCCGGGACAAGAACGGTTCCGCAATCGACGAGGCATGCGTCGGTTCCTTGACGAAGTAGACGTCATGAATGTCCCGTGCTGGATGGAACTGCGGCATGAAGAGGGCATCCATGTTCCAGAACTCTGTCTCCACCAGCGAACCCCGCATTTCCTGGAACCCCATGCTCACGAGTTTCGTCTTCACGGTATCGAGAAACTCGCGATATGGATGCCGTTTGCCCGGTGCGATCCGTGGCGCGCGAAGGCTGATCGTGTACTTACGGAAGCGTTTCGTCCGCCAGCTCCCGTCCTTCAACAGCTCGGGTGTCAGCTGGGATACCTCTTCCGCGGTCCCTTGCAGAGACAGTTGCTGGGCGGCATCGATACCAGCGACAGAGAGCTTGAGCGCTCTGGCCACTCGATCATCGATGCGGAAGGGTTCCCGCGCATTCCCTCGTTTGACCGCATGGTCTTGAATGACCTGCCGTTGTGCCTCGGAAAATTCCCGCAGCTCACGAGTCGCCCCATGGAGCTGTTGCAGCAAGCTCCGCATCGCTTCCGCGGTCTGGCTTGGCCGACCGGTCGATTCGATGCAGCCACCTTGAATAATGAGGAGCGCGCCTTCTTTCTTGAGCCGTCCGATCGCACCGCTCACTTCCGCCGGTTCGAGCCCTTCCCGCGCTTGAATGTCCTGAATGGTCAGCCGCTTGCCGGTTGTGGCTGCATCGCGTGCAGCGGACAGCACCCGTTCGATCGGCGAATATTTCTCAAAGTAGAGATCGCCGACTTTGGTGAGCGAGACAATCGGCGTCACGGTCTCGGTATCGACCGTGAGCAACGACTTGGCGAGCAACCATTCGACCGCCATACTCAGCTGGGAGGGCTCTAAGCCGGAGGACTGCGCCAGCTGTTCCGTTTGGAGCACCGCAGAGGGATTGGTCCCAAAGGTCGATAGGACTTTGACTTCGAGAGGATGAAGGCTATCGATGAGGGAAGAAATATCCACCCGCGAGGCCTATCGGTGAGCGGAGACGCGCTGTGGCGTCGTGGAAGAAGGTTGGCCGGCTACGCGCAGCGCAGCGATTGTCGCGGCATAATCTGGACTGGAGAAAATGGCCGACCCGGCGACCAGGACGTCAGCTCCCGCAGCCAACACCTGAGCCGCATTGTCGATCTTGACGCCGCCGTCCACTTCGAGCAACGCGCGACTTCCGATTCGATCGATCATGGCACGAGCGGAGGCAGTCTTCTGCAGACAGGAGGTGATAAACGTTTGACCGCCGAAGCCAGGATTGACCGACATGATCAGAACCAAATCGACCTCGGGGAGGATTTCCTCAATCGTACTGAGCGAAGTAGCAGGATTCAGGGTCACCCCTGCCTTGACCCCTCGTTCTTTGATCGCTTGCACCGTACGATGGAGATGCGGACAGGCTTCCACGTGCACCGTGAGATAATCCGCACCAGCCTCGGCGAACTCGGCGATGAAGGCGTCGGCGTTGGTGATCATGAGGTGAACGTCGAGCGGCAGCTTGGTGACTTTTCTGAGCGCCGCCACGATCGGCGGACCGATGGTCAAATTCGGAACGAAATGTCCGTCCATGACATCGATATGCAGAAAGTCGGCCCCCGCTCGTTCCACGGCTGCCACTTCGTCGGCCAGTCTGGCAAAGTCAGACGCTAAGATCGAGGGCGCGATAAAAATGGGGCGTGCCATTACAGAACCTTTCTCAGTCGTGCGGCGTAAAAGCCGTCCATTGAGAACCGATTACCCACTGTCGATAGGGCACCTTGTTCGGTGACGAATCCCCGTGCTGCAGGTGGGAGCCAGGGGTCGACGGACTCTCGCTGTAACTCCGCATGGGCACGACAGTATCGCTCGATCTCGTCTTCGTTTTCTTCCGGGTCCGT
>JANYEF010000049.1 GCA_025363325.1 Nitrospira sp.
CAGTGCACATCCCAAGCAGTTCCTGCCTAAATTCTAAATCGCTGATCCCGGGGCACCATTTCAGGGCTTTGGAGTCCCGGGCAGTACATCTGAAAGACGATAGACGAGAAGGGAGTCCTTCTCGTACGTGGTGTGTTATTACGTGCACCCTGTACGGCCACGATAGCTGTCGGTCTTGTGCCGCGTGGCGGATTCTGTAATGGAGGCACCGTCGTTTAGTGTTAGAACCAAAGACATTGACGCGACAGGCTAAGGATCGGCTGATAGAGTTCCCCAACCGACCCTTAATTATGGGTGTAGTGAATGTGACGCCGGATTCTTTCTACGACGGTGGCCGCTATTTGGATATAGAGGCCGCCGTGGCCCATGCCGTTCAGTTGGTAGAGGAAGGGGCAGATCTGCTGGATATTGGCGCAGAATCGACACGTCCCGGTGCCGATGTCGTGAATGAAGCAGAAGAGCGTCGTCGTGTAATTCCGGTTGTGACTGCGGTTGCAAAAGCTGTCACGGTTCCGATTTCCATCGATACTTCAAAGGCTGCTGTTGCACGTGCAGCTATCGATGCGGGGGTGGTTCTCGTAAACGATGTCACGGCTTTACGAGGCGACCCCGCCATGGTCGAAGTGGTTGCTAGAACGGGAGCCGGAATCGTTCTGATGCATATGCATGGTACGCCGCGTACGATGCAGCAGGTCCCCTGCTACGACGATGTAGTCAGCGAGATTTCGGAATTTTTCGAGGAGCGAGTCCGTTTCGCGATGGCTCATGGCATTGTACGAAGACAAATCATTCTTGATCCAGGGATCGGATTTGGTAAGCTGCTGGTACATAATCTTACGCTGTTAGCCCAATTACGCCGTTTCATGCAGTTTGAGTGTCCATTGCTGGTCGGTGTTTCGCAGAAGGCGTTCCTTGGACAGCTTGTGGATCGTCCGCTTCAGGAGCGTCAGTGGGCTACGGCGGCGGCGGTGGCGATGGCAGTGGATCGTGGGGCTGGAATCCTTCGCGTCCACGACGTGAGAGCCATGAAGGATGTAGTTCAGGTGGCAGCGGCAATTAATCGAGAGACGACAGTTTCCCTGAAAGCACAACATGCGTAAATTGTTCGGTACCGATGGGGTCCGAGGGGTCGCCAACCTCGATCCGATGACCAGCGAAATGGCGATGCAGCTGGGACGGGCCGCGGCCCATTTGTTTATGCGCCGAGCAGGACGCCATCAAATCGTGATCGGCAAGGATACCCGCATCTCCGGCTATATGTTGGAGTCGGCGTTGACCTCCGGGATTTGCTCGATGGGTGTCGATGTTTTGCTGGTTGGTCCGATGCCAACGCCGGCAATTGCATTCTTGACGAGGAGTCTCCGTGCCGATGCCGGGGTGATGATCTCGGCTTCGCACAATCCCTACCAGGATAACGGCATCAAGTTCTTTTCCAACGACGGGTTCAAGCTGCCTGATGAGATGGAAGCTCGTATTGAGGAACTCATCGTTTCGAACGAGATTGCTCATTTGCGGCCGACGGCCGATGCCATTGGGAAGGCCTATCGAATCGACGATGCCGAGGGGCGTTACATCGAGTTTGTCAAGCGGTCTCTCCCGAAGGAGCTGGACTTCCAGGGGATTAAAGTGGTCGTCGATTGTGCAAATGGTGCAGCCTACAAGGTTGCGCCAAAGGTGTTGCGCGAACTCGGGGCGAAGGTCGAAGTGATCGGTGATGAGCCAGACGGGATGAATATCAATGCCGGTTGTGGCGCAGTCCATCCTGAACTGCTGCAGAAGGCGGTTCGTGAGCAGGGGGCTCATATCGGAGTGGCGTTGGACGGGGATGCCGATCGCGCTATTTTCGTCTGCGAACAAGGGACGGTCGTGGACGGCGATCATATTATGGCGATGTTGGCGCTCGATCTTCATCGCCAGGGGCAGTTGGCCAAACAGACGGTGGTGGGGACCGTCATGAGCAACTTCGGACTGGAGCTGGCCATGTCGAAAGCGGGTATCGCCCTCGCGCGGACTGCTGTCGGTGACAGATATTTGCTCGAACGGATGTCGGCCGAGGGATATAACTTCGGTGGAGAGCAGTCGGGTCATTTTATCTTTTTGGATCATAATACGACCGGTGACGGGCTGTTGTCGGCGCTACAAGTTTTATCGCTGATGAAGCGTACAGGGAAGCCTTTGTCAGAGCTGGCCCAAGCCATGACGGCGGTGCCACAAGTATTACTTAACGTGAACGTGACGAAGAAGCCGAATCTCGACACGGTCCCAGAACTGCAACGCGCGATTCGTGAAAGTGAGCAGCGCCTCAATGGAAGCGGCCGCGTGTTGGTGCGCTACTCTGGGACCGAACCGCTTTTGCGGGTCATGGTCGAAGGGCAGCGTGATGACACGATTCGCGAAGTAGCCAATCGACTTGTCGACGTCGTCAAGACTCATTTGGGTTAGGGTTGTCGCCCTCCATTGAGGGAGGCTTATGCTGCCGTCCCTCACCG
>JANYEF010000083.1 GCA_025363325.1 Nitrospira sp.
AAATATGGCCTTCATTAAGCAATCCACCGACAAGCGCCTTGAACGGCTCCGCGCTCGAATGGAGAAAGAATAGTTTTGCACAAGTCTCTCGCCCTCGACGATCCGCAGATACGGCCCAATAAGAAAATCTATCCAACAGAATGCTCAAAAAGACTGTCCCTCAAGGCCGCAGGCGAGCGATTCTTTTACTACCTTACCAGGGGTAGCTGGGATGATCCCAGCTGCGCGCGTTCAACGAGGCCCTTCCGAGGGCGCGCGTTGCGCGAGCACGGGGATCGTTCCAGCTACCCCACATCCTTTTTCAGCACCCTGTTAAAGACGAACAAACTGATTCGTCTCTTTCTCCCACCCGATTTCCGTCTCCGGTCCATGCCCCGTCACCACGATCGTGGCATCCTCCAAGGTGTACAACCGCTCTCGAATGGATTGCTCGATGGCGTCGAAGTCTCCGCCCCAGAGATCGGTGCGCCCGATGCTGCCGCGAAAGAGTGTGTCGCCAGCCACGACCAAGTTGTCGCTCGGGAAATGAAAACTCATGGACCCGGGGGTATGGCCTGGCGTATGGATGGCGACCGCAGACATCTGGCCGACCAACAGCTTCTCCTCATCCTTGATCCAATAATCCGGCAACGGAACCGGCACGTAGGCCACGCCGAACATCTGACATTGCATTTCAAGATTCTTCCATAGCTCAAGATCATCCTGATGCAGGCAGATCGCCGCCCCCGTCGCCTTCTTCATTTCTCCGGACGCGAGAAAATGGTCAAAATGGGCATGGGTATGGAGAATATGTGTGACCGTCAGTCCCAGTTGCTGCACCTCGTGGAGAATTCGCTCGTGCGCTCCACCGGGATCAACCACGATGGCCTGCTTCGTCACTGGGTCTCCAATGATCGAACAATTGCAACCAAGGGGCGGGACGGAAAATGTTTTTCGGATCACGCTCGGCATCGTGGACGCATGCTACAGTCCAACCCACTCAGGGCGCAAGCAGCGGCCCTTCTTCTGGTTCTATCTGAGGCTGGATGGTCCACACGACTTCCGTGTCGAACAACGCCCAGCTTCGTCCTTGACGGCGACACCACACAAGGAACCCCGCTCCGGTGCCATCGGGACGTAGGGCTTCGACATACATCAGTGCATGATCGTTACGGAGGCTTCGTGCCACGCGAGAGAAGGCTAGACGATCCAGGCCCGGCGGCGCGTGAATCGGTCTGGCGCGAGCCACCGTGGCTGGCCAAGCCAGGGACACCTCCGGCTCTTCGATCCGGTCACCCGTCGCGAACCGGTAACCGACACCAAAGTGAAATCGTCCTTCGAGCCGACTTGCTTGCCGGTTGACCTCACGGAATTCCCGGATCAGGTCCGGTGGTAGCTCGCCATCGAAATATTCCTGTTCCTGAATCGCTTCGATCGTCGCCGGCCCCTCTTCATCTGGAGAAAGACGGAGCCGCGTCATGCGCTCGATTACGACCAACCGAGTGGCTGACGTGAGAAACTTGCTCGTCACCACCTGGTCGTACAAGGCATAGTCTTCAGCAGGAATGGCATCGGCCTTCTGATCTGATTCCGCTACTGCTCCCGACGTCCCCATGAGGCCACCCATGAGCAGCACAGCTACGATCATAACGATCAGACGAATCATCCTAGGAGGCTGCGGAAAAACTTGGTTCATACACAATCCACCGTTGGAATCTTCCATAATGATGCCGATGCCAAAATAGCCCAGGATGCTCAAAAAGGCCGTCCAGCAAGGCCGCAGCGAACGAAGAAGCGAGGCGTACGCTTCGGTACGTTGAGCCTCTGAGAGAAGCGAGAACGCCGCTGGCGGTCTTTTTCAGCATCCTGCTAGATCAAGCATAGCTGCCGGAACGGAGCACGGTCAATTCATGGAATCCTGCGTGGACAAGTCGACGCGAAGCGTGGATAATCCAAAAAATCAGATGGAGGGACGCGACGTGGGGAACAAGTCTCAATCGAACCAGTGGCCTTTGTGGATCGGAGCGATCGCGCTCTGTGTCTTGGCCAGCAGTTGCAAGCCTGACGACTCACCATTCAAAGCGGAAAATGAGTCGCTTCGCAAGCAACTGGCCAAGCAGGAATCTGTGGTGACTTCGTTGCAGGATGGGAACAAGGTCATGCATCAACAGATCGATCTGTTGAACCAGGAGCTACGCGACGCGAAGAAATCGGCTGAGAGCGCCAAGACCGAGGCCAAAGCCGCCTCCGACAATTTGGCGGTACAAACAGCCCAGGCAAAAAAGCTGAGTGCCGACGTCCAAAAAAACGCAGCGGCGCAGGCGGCGCAGAATATCTACGTCGAGGAGAAAGGGGCCCAGACTGAAGACCTCCCCCGCCCCTTAAGCACCGTCGCCAAGATGACGGAGGACGCCCTCAGCCGCAATGGATACCACATCAAGGTGAGTATCAAGACCGATCAGAAAGCGGTCTACGTGACGGAGCGGAAAGTCTCCCCCCCTGCCTCGCTTGAAGTCGCGGGCTCACGAAATCAATACGTGCTGTCTCTTCAGGCGCTCCCCTCGAATGTTACCCGGCTCAACGTCAAGGCCGACTTCGAAAAATTGGCCCAGGGTGGACGCCTCCTCAGCGTGAGCGCGGAGGAGGTCGCGGAAATTGAACGGAGCCTCATCCGGGAAATCAACAAGGCCCTGGCCTCTCCCAGCAAGACCTGATGCGGCGGTATTGCGCATGGCTCGTAACCGCTCTCTCCCTCCTCATCATCATGGGAAGCGCACAAGACGCGGGGGCTGGATCAAAGCCCTCACCGGAACTGGCCCGCCATTTAGCCGGGATCGCCTCGCTGGCCCAGCCGTCACCAATGGTCACCATCCCAGCCGGTCCGTTCTTGCTCGGCAGCAAGCGAGTGGATGACGATCCCTATGGGGACCGGACGCAGTTCGACGATACGGAACTCCCCCAACATCGGGTCTGGCTCGAAACCTACGAGATGGATCGCGATGAAGTAAGCCTCGGGGAATACCTGGCCTTCTTACGACAGCAGAAGCTCCATCCATCGGACGAGTTGCAGAAACTCATCTGGCACGTCATCACCATCCATTCCGTCTCGGACCAGACCCTGGCCCGGTGGCCCGCGCTCTATGTCACGTGGGCCGAGGCGAAAGATCTGTGTGTAGCAAAGAGCACACGGCTTCCGACAGAGGCTGAATGGGAAAAAGCAGCGCGAGGATCCGAAGGCGGCCTATTTCCCTGGGGTGAAAGCGCCCCCAACCCCACCGTCGCCATGTTCGGCCAGCACCACGTCCATGAGATCCCCATTCTTGCACCAGTGGATTCGCATGAGGCCGGCAAGAGCCCCTATGGCCTTCACCATATGGCGGGAAACGTCGCCGAATGGGTGCAGGACTGGTTCGGCTTCGACTACTACGCCTACATGCCGGAGCGCAATCCGCCTGGCCCGACCAGCGGGCGCTACAAGAGCGTCCGCGGTGGCTCCTGGAAGAGTAACCAGGTCATGCTCCGAACGGCGACCCGAGGCGGCTCAGCACCGGATCAGCGCTCGGCTACAATTGGGTTCCGATGCGCGCAGTCATCGACCTCCACAACCCACTAACGCAGCAAAACTCCCTTTCCTTGGTGAGGCGCGAGCCTCGTGCTAGCATTTCTCCCCTATGGCCCTGTCAACCAGCGTGCACGATCTCCGCACCCTCATTCGCTCCTGCCACCCGCTGATCGTCATCGAGACGGTGGAGGAGGAGCGGATACTGGCGTTACTGCAATCAGTGGCTGCCCAGGAGCGCATGCCGCTCTTCGAATGGTCCGTCACCAGAGGACTCACCCGTTCCGACGACGCACCGACACTCAACAGAATGACAGCGACACCTCTGGCTGTCCTCCAACATCTGCAAGGCCTGACGGTGGAAGCGGTCTTCTGGCTCAAGGATCTTGTGCCGCATTTACAAGATGCAGCAGTCGCCCGCCAGCTCCGAGAAGTCGCGGCAATCTACGGCCGCACGCGTGCCACCTGCGTACTCACGGGTCATCCCATTACCCTGCCGCTCGATATCGAAAAGATCGTCGTTCGACTCGACCTACAACTGCCGGATCGAAACGAACTCCAATCTATGCTCCAAAGCGTCTTACAGTCGCTCGGCCCCAGAACCTCGCCTCGTCGCCCACGGTCGACCACCGTCGTGCAAAGCATTCTCCACTCCATCAGCGACTCCAACGCGGCAAACCAGGGCCCTTCGACAGACGAGCGTGAGGCCATCCTCCGCGCCTTACAGGGACTGACGCTCCATCAGGCTCGACAGGTCATCACGCAATGCGTCGTCGAGGACGGGACGCTCTCCGCCGACGACGTGCAGAAAATTCTGAAGCGCAAGGTGCAGGCGATCAGGGATGGCGGCCTCCTCGAATACTATCCGCTCGAAGACAACCGGTTCGAGTTGGGCGGATTCGCCAATCTGAAATCCTGGCTGGAACGCGCGAAGGTCGGTTTTACCGCAGAAGCCAAGGCGCTCAATCTCACGCCTCCTAGGGGAATCATGCTCGTGGGCGTGCCAGGATGCGGTAAATCGCTGGCTGCGAAGGCCATCGCACGGGAATGGCAGCTTCCCCTCTTAAAACTCGATGCCGGCCGGTTGTTCGATAAATTCGTCGGTGAGTCGGAGAAGAACTTTCGCAAGGCGATCGAGATGGCTGAGTCGCTATCGCCCATCGTCCTCTGGATCGATGAAATCGAGAAGGCGATGGCCGCGGGGGGTGGAAGCGGCGAGGCCGATGCAGGCTTGAGCCGTCGGCTGTTCGGCGCATTCCTCACGTGGCTTCAGGAGAAGAAGCAAGAGGTCTTCGTTGTGGCCACCGCCAACAATCTGTCGTTGCTCCCCCCCGAACTCCTTCGCAAAGGCCGGTTCGATGAAATCTTCTTCGTGGACCTACCGGACGACAGGGAACGAGAAGTCATCTGGAAGATACACCTCGGCCTCCGCAAGCAGGACAGCACGAAATTCGATATGGTCAAGATCGTCAGCGCCAGCGATGGCTTCAGCGGTTCGGAAATCGAACAGGCTGTGGTCGCGGCACTCTACCGTGCCCTCTATCAGAAAACACCACTGACGACCGATCTGTTGATTGAAGAATTGACTAGTACTGTGCCACTCTCCGTCACCCGGCGTGAAGACATCGATCAGCTCCGGAAGTCGGCGCAAGGCCGGTTCGTGAACGTACGGTGAGGCCCATGCGATTCTTCTTCATCATCGCGACTATCGCGAGCGTGACGCTCGTGGGCTGTACCACGCCACAAGTCGAACGCGATCCCGCATCGCCACCGATCGGGCGTCCACGCACATCGGCATCGGCCGAACAGCCTCGTATATCGCCACCGGTCAAAGGCCCTCTCGCATCGCTACCGAAAGAGCGCGCCTGTTGTCGATCCGTCGAGCGCGCGCCGAGCCGGAGCGCGATCGTGCGGTCAGCGGCCAAACTCGTGGGCGCCACAACGGTTGAGAGTAACGGCCGACGCATCGCCTATGACTGTGCCGGGGTAACCCGTGCGGTGTTTCTCAAACACGGGATCGATCTCTATGGCAGCAGCGTAAACGATCCTGAAGCCAATGGCGTCCGCCTCATCCATCAGCACATACAGCAACAGGGGACGTTCCACCAGGGACCAGTTGTCCACCCAGGCGACCTCGTGTTTTTCGACAACACGTGGGACTTCAACAGGGATGGCAAGGTAAACGACCCGTTGACGCATGTCGGGATCGTCGAACGGCAGGAGCCGGATGGTACCGTGGTCTTCATCAGTCGCGTAGCCGGCGCCATCCAACGTTACCGCATGAATCTCGGCCTGCCCCACGTCCACAAAACCGCCGACGGCCGAATCCTCAACGATTATCTTCGCCGCAAGGATGCCATCGACCCTGACGATACCGACTATCTCACGGGGGAACTTTTTGCTCAGTTCGCCACTCGGGTGGGGAACTAATAGAAGACCGTTATTTGGTTTGTTTGGTTTGTCTCGTTTGTTTGGTTGAACGAAACAACCAAATCAACCAGATAAACCAAACAAACCAGATCAACCAGAGAGACCAGATAGACCAGGCTTCTAGCCCTGCTACACTTGCCGTATGGCCACGTCGTCACCATCCAGTCCGATGACCCACCCCGATCCTCTACGCCGCACGATGCTGGAGGTACATCAGAGACTCTTGTCTCTCTATAGCGCGTTGATTGCAGCGGAGCAACTTACCTACGAACGCATCCACGGCCGCATCGGATCGACGGACGAACTCCTGAAATTGGTGCTCAACGATCCCTGGTTCACATGGCTCTACCCTATGTTGGATCTGCTGCTACGGATCGAGCAACTCCTGAACGACGACGCGTTTGACATCACCCTTGAAAACATCGAACACCTTGTGGCCGAGGTGCGCACCTTGACCCGCCCGTCGATTGAGGGCGATGGATTCGAGCGCGCCTACTACGAGGCCCTCCAGCGAACTCCTGATGTGCTGCTCGCCCATTTCCAGGTCACGCGCGTCCTACTGGCAGAAGCAGCGTAACTCTATCCGGCGCAAGCCCGGTCTGTCTGGTTCATCTGGTTGATCTGGTTTGTTTTGTTTATTTGGTTAGTTTCGCTCAACCAAACAAACCAGACAAACTAAATAGACCAGACAACGGTCTTCTCATGCTGGCGGACTTGTTCAACAGCCGCTACAGCACGCGACCGAATATGCCGATATGCAAACCAAGATGGCTATCGATTTCACGACTGAGTTCCAGCAGCCACCATTTTTTCAAAAAACCTGCTAAAGTTATTTTATGGCAGCTATATCGCAGAAGACATCGACCAAGAAATCCTGCCCTCTCCGCAAGAGGCTCCTCGACATGCGGGTCAGCCTCTTAGGTCTCCATAAGGCTCTGATTCTTGCAGAGCAAGTGACCTACGAACGCATCAATGGCCGCGTCGCATCAACCAGCGAACTGCTGCAGTTGGTCTTGAACGATCCTTGGTTTACCTGGCTTCACCCCTTATCTCAGCTGGTGATCCGTATCGATGAACTCATGGATAACGAGTCCGAGCTTTCGCTGGTTGAGGTGGAGCATTTTCTGATAGAAGCTCGAGCCCTCATTCGTCCTTCGGAGGAAGGAGACGGTTTCGGACGGAGTTATTACGAAGCCCTTCAGCGGGAACCCGACGTCATCTTCGCCCACGTCGAAGTGAAGAGACTCTTGACCAAGATCGCCGCGTAACGTTCTGAAATACTCACGCCTCATCTGCTTCCTGTCTTCCACCCGTGAATACACCTCCGGGTTTCCCACGCCTGTGGCCGAACACCTAGCCGCCCCTCCTTCACCTCGTCACAAATGCAATACCAGACAGGCTCTTAGCAGGCACGGAAAATAATATTGCAGGCTAAGATTTCGATAGTTCGCATGTATGACACAGCAGGCATGCACGCCCGCAGGATGCTCAAACTGGTTTGTTTTGTTTATCTGGCTCATCTGGTCTGTCTGGTTTAACCAAACAAACGAGACAAACCAAATAACGGTCTTCTTCTGTTGGCGGACTTTTTCAGCATCCTGCTCATCAAAGAATCAAGTTTTTCTTGCCTCTACCGATACATACAAGTAGGCTCATCTACGGAGATTATGACGATGCAACCACGCTGCCGCCTGCGAGTTCCCGTCGGCTACCCTGCCAGTATCCAAAGCGATATCGGCACCGGAGAAGGAGTCTTGCTCGACCTCTCACCCGCTGGTTGTAGAATGCGCAGCGACATCGCGCTGAATGCGGGAACCTATCTCACACTGCAAATAGCTGTTGCGCAGGAACCAACCCCCCTGGCTGTGGAAGTCTCGGTGGTTCGCTGGTGCAAAGACGGGAACTTCGGAGTGGAGTTTCTGCGGTACAGTCAGGGAGATCGTGAACGAGTCACCAATCTTGTCGAGCCCTCGCCACCGACCGAAATACCTGCCCATCTTACTCACGCGACATCGACGCTTACTGCCGTCGGCTCATAACCCGCAACTCGTGAAGCGTGAAACACGGGAAAGGCGCGATCCGAAGTTCGATGCTCGGAGTTGAAGCGCCGAAATGGTGTCCTTGCAATCTCCCCTCACATGCCCAATAACACGAAAGCGGCCGGCCCATAAGGACCGACCGCCTTGCTTCGAGTTGCCCGCCTGAAGTTATCGGTTAGTCTTTCTCGTGCTTGTCCCCATCTTCGAGCTTGTCCTTGTCACCATGCTTCTCCCGATCTTTGTGCTTCCCGCGATCAGAGTGTTTATCGCCACCCTCATGCTTGTCCCGGTGCTTGCCTTTGCCTTTATGTTCGCCCTTCATTTCTTTCTTATCTTCAGCCTTCGGCGCTTCCGCAGCCGGAGCTGGAGCCGCGACCGCCGGGGCTGATGCGGGAGCCGGCGCAGGAGCTGGAGGTGGCGCTTGTGCCAATGCACTGGTGAATGCCAATAGGACTGCGGCTGCCGTGAACGTCGATACGGTTCTGATCATGTCGGTCCTCCCATGGTTAAGTCTCTCTGTTCACAGTGAGATTCGCCTACCTCACTCTGGATGACTCTCACGCAAGCCTGATGCCATAGTCATATCGGGAAAGCGCGACGTTTATACAGGGGAAAGGGAGGTGACGCCCTGCTTTCAGGCTGGCGCATACGGAGACTGTGGCAGAACGGCTGGTTATCCCTCCATCTTGCCTCAGCACTAGCAGGAAGCTGAAAAAGACCGCCAGCATCGTTCTCGCATCGTTCAGATCCTCAACGTACCCCAGTGGGTACGCCTCCGGTCTTCACTCGCTGCGGCCTTGCTGGACAGCCTTTTTGAGCATCCTGCTGGAAGGTTTTCCTGTTATGCCAAATATGCTGCCGCTCGAAGCTCCAGCAGACCAACATGATTTTTCCGAACCCAACTAGAAATACTACAGCCGTCCTTCGTCGAGTTCGATCATATCCGCCCAAGTAGAGACGGAAGGAAGGGAACTCATCGGCACAACACGCTTCGTCGCCACATCCTGCAATCGAACCTGGAACCGCTGCTGCGCGGCGGCGTCTTTTGGACCGGAAGACAGAAGACCCTGGCTCCATTGCGCGATCTCTTGGTCAGACGGTTTTCGGCTATTGGCCTTCACCCAGGCGAGCAATTCCTCATCCGTTCCGCCGACCAACACCCGCTGCTCAAACGCCTTCGGATCGATCTGTAGAAAATCGACCAGGTACTTGTCGAACCCCACCGTGATGTAGTTGTAGTCCTGAATCGCGCCCGCATGCCGCAAACGAATCTTGTCGATAAACCGCCCCAAGTGGGCAATGCCACCGAGGAGGGCTTTGGGGCTACGGGGATACTTCATCATCTCAGCTTTCTCCGAACGATTATCTTTCTTGACCTTCAGGCCTTGCCCCGCGAGACCCAATAGCCAGGCTTGCGTTTCAGATGCATGACGGCTGCTATATAGATCACTTTCCCTTACGACAGCATAGATGATGCCATAGGGAAACCTCTGAAGGAGATAGCGTCGGAATCTCCCTTTCAGGATGCGCCACACGGTGGGATGTTGCTGAATCTGTTCGAAGGCTGATTCAACCGAGTCCACGAACTCTTGTCCCAGCCCCTCCCGGCAATCTTCATAGAACAATGCAGCGCAGTGCCTTGCCCGCAGAAACGGTCTTTGTCGCCTTTCGCTTCCACGCGCCAAAGCGTTTCTCGGCCTCTGCGATCCACGCTTCATCTACGGCTGTAAGCGGTTCGTGCTTCATCTGTACAAGCAGTCGCTCGGCCAACCGTTCGCGTTCCGTTGCGGGTAACTTCTGCGCCTGCTTTTCGAGGGCCAACGCTCGTGAGGTCATCGCCTTTCTCTCGGTAGGAGAACCTACGGACTCGTAGAGAACTCTACAAGGTTTAACCAGTCGTTGCAACGGCGGGACAACCTCCCGTTTATCTCTGGTTATGACCCCACGCGGACTCTTCCTTTGCAGAACATTTTCAACTGCGGGCCTGCTGCCGCTACTCCCTGCATCCCCGGAACGGCACGCATGGGCTCGGCTGAGCGGAGTCTCTCTGGAATTCCTTCAGCTGCGATTATTCGATCGCAGAGCTTCAGTCAGTCCAGCTTTCCTTCTTTGCACGCATCATCCATGGAGGCTTCTACTGCAACTGCGGACACGCCGCTACGACAAGCCAGTATGCTCATAATCTACATACTGGCGGGCGGGCTCGCCCCTCCCGACCTCGACGTACTGCTTCGAGTACGCCTCAGCCTCTCGGGGCTCCACGCGCCCTTCTCGCTTGGCGTCTCCACAGTTTCGTCACGAGTCCCCATGAATCATGCGCGCCAGCCGCGCCTCGATGGGTCCCCGTTCTTCCGGTGAGGTCGCGCGGTAGCATGGCAGCGCTCGCAGCAATCAACGGTTCGTGAATTCTTTTCTTTGCTTGAACCTATTCTTTGCCGAGCGCCAGTCTCACGTGCACATTTGCGGGTTTCACGCTGAACTAAGCAGCGCGCCGCTTTTGCGCGTCCGCTTAAGTGTCATGTTGGGCGGCTACGCCTGCACACCTGCTTCTCCTTTTGTGCTGGTAAGGCTCTCAGCGACACGAGCACAAGAACGTGCGAGCTCTTCAAACTCGGAAAATAGCAATGTCACATTTGCCGTATGAAAACCCTCGTTTGAGAGCCACACGGGGTCTTGGGCATCAGCCGTCTGGTGCTTGCTCGTTGTGTATAGGAGATTCAGCCGCTGTAGCGAACTTCCGTCATTTGACTCGAAGAGCTGGGTCTTCAGCTTCTTGCGTGAATGGTCATAGGCCTGATAAAGCATCGCGGCCGCCGTCTCGCCGTGGTGAAGGGCTCGATAGTACGGTGACCAGCGAGGATTGCCGGAGATAAGGTCTTGAACTTCGGCCCTCATTCGCATGTACTCGGCAAAGGCCATTTCGGTACGCCTCACAAACTGAATGGCAAATGGCCGCATCACTTCAGGAGGCTGATTGACGAAGATGACCATTAGGCCGAAGCCGGATACCCAATTGCTGGAATTCGGAAACTCGGCGGAAAGATCAGTGATGCGGCACTCGGTGACCCCGGTGACCTTAGACGAAATGAAGGTCTCAACTGCGTACTTGGTGAATGGCACAGCGTGTTCCTCGTGACACCTAACTATTAAGTGAGCAGCGGCAGGGACATGGCTACAGGCAGCCTATCCCTGACAGTGCCAGAACTCTGGTGACTGAAAAGCTGAGAGATCATCCGCATTTCGAGGATCTGTGTCAATAACCGCCCACAAGAAAACACTGCCATTCGCGCGGCCTATCTCCCTATTGCCCGCAGCCTATTTCTGCCGGGCAGGGACGCACAGTTTGCCCAACCCTAACCAGTCTGCGAAGATTCGAATGGTGTCTGGAACTGTTTCAGACTTCAAGAGGTGTGTCAGGGCGCAGAGCGAGCTTTGCCGAAGGAGCGGGGACCCACCGAGGTTTAGCCGAGAGGGAAAGCTATAACTACCCAAGCCGTTAAATGGTTCCTGGAAACTATTTAGCTTGCATACTATCTCCAGCCTTCCGAACTTCTAGGAGTGCAACCTGCAACATGCTTCGCAATGCCACAGCTATCAGGACGAACTTCTCCTTGGGAGTCAGATCCTTGAAACTTGGAGGACTAACACCCAACTGGGAATTGGTTCTCGCGTATGCAAGTTGCACTACTTCTTTGTCCGTAGTCGATAAAGACTCATACAGGTTATTGATACGGCTGTCGGATAATTTAGAATTTAGATCGTGTGCAAACTCATTGCGAAGCTTGCCAAAAGCGCGAAGCCCCTTGGCATGTTCTGGACCTAGCCCTAGTGCAATCGCCAGATCAACGCTTTGAGAGAATTCGAGATTCAGTCTCCTTAAGGCCTCTTCGTCTTTGACTAGCAATCGGAGCAATTCAAGCAGAAGAGCCTCAATATGAATGTGCGCTCGAATAACAGCGCCAAGCTCGTCCTCACCATTTAGCACCTTGATGAAGTCTTCGATCGTAGATCCCGCTGGCTGGCTTGTCGACATGGAAGGGTGGTCTTCTCCTTACCTTATTCCTAGCCCTTTCCTACAACTACGGAGTACGGTACGTCGCGTAGAAACCCATGTCAACGGGACACAATGTTCCCAAGGCCGCTCAAAACGGTCTTCCAACAAGGCCGCAACGAGCGAGGGCCCGAGGCATACCGTTTTGTGTATGTCGAGGGTCCGAACGACGTGAGAACGAAGCTGGAGGCCGTTTTCAGCGGCCGACCTTGGCAGACTTGCCGGCTTGGAGATATTGATCAATCCCCGCCGCCATCTTGCGTCCTTCGGCGATAGCCCAGACGATGAGCGAGGCGCCGCGTTTGGTGTCGCCGCCGGCAAAGACACCCTCGAGGTTGGTCATGAACTGTTCGTCCACCGACACCGCGCCGCGTTGATCGTATTTCACGCCGAGGCTGTCGAGGAGTCCATTCTTCACCGGGCCGGTGAAGCCCATAGCGAGCAATACGAGATCCGCATCCATTTCGAAGTCGCTGTTTGGGATTGCCGTGAACTTGCCGTTTTCGAACTTCACCCTGTTGCCGTGAAGCTTCGCGACCTGGCCATTGTGGCCGGTGAACTTTGTGGTCGAGATACTCCACTGTCTATCACAGCCTTCTTCATGTGCGTGCGAAGTGCGGAGCTGCATGGGCCAGAGCGGCCAGGGCGTCGAACCATCGCGCGTGGGCGGTGGCTCCGGGAGTAATTCAAATTGATGCGCTTCGACGCAGCCCTGCCGGTGCGTCGTCCCCAAACAATCTGAACCCGTATCGCCGCCGCCGATGATGACGACTCGCTTCCCTTTGGCGGTGATCGGCTCGTCTGTGACCGGAATGCCGGCCGTCCGCTTATTCTGCTGCGTGAGATAGTCCATCGCGAGATGCACGCCCTTGAGTTCACGGCCGGGAATCGGTAACTCGCGAGCCTGCTCCGCGCCCATGGTGAGGCCGACCGCGTCGAACTGCGCTCGCAGTTGTTCGCCAGTGATGTCTGTTCCAATCGTCACACCGGCCTTGAACTCGACTCCCTCGGCTTTCATCTGTTCCAGCCGCCGATCGATCACCCACTTTTCCATTTTAAAATCGGGGATGCCGTAACGGAGCAGCCCGCCGATGCGATCGGACTTCTCAAAGAGGGTGACGCGATGGCCGGCACGCGCGAGTTGCTGCGCCGCTGCCATGCCCGCCGGGCCTGAACCCACAATGGCCACCGTCTTGCCCGTCTTCACCACCGGCAACACCGGTTCAACCAAACCTTCATTGAAGCCACGGTCGATGATGTTCCACTCGAGAATCCGAATGGAGACCGGGTCTTCGTTGATACCGAGCACGCACGCCCCTTCACAGGGCGCTGGGCAGAGCCGGCCGGTAAACTCAGGGAAATTGTTCGTGGTGTGGAGCGCCTTGAGCGCGTCGTTCCAGCGGCCCCGATAGACCAGATCGTTCCATTCGGGAATCAAATTCA
>JANYEF010000078.1 GCA_025363325.1 Nitrospira sp.
TGAGAATCGCCACCCGTTTCCCCTGTGCCAGGAGCCAATCGGCAAGCACAATAACCACCGGAGTTTTCCCCGTCCCACCCAGCGTGAGATTCCCGACACTCAGCACGGGAGCTGGTAATCTCCGCTGAGCGAACCAGCCCCAGTAGTACAGAAGCGCGCGCAGCCGCGCAACCACCCCATAGGGGATTGCGACCCACAGCAGCCACCATCTGACCTTTGTCCCGGGATTCAACACGGTTCGTACCGACTCAGGGGTTCAGGCTGAAGGCTGAAGGTGGCCTTTGGTTCAAGCAGGAATGAATCCTCGTTGTACAAAAAGTCTCCCCCCTAACAGCCTTCAGCCTATCGACCTGAGCAGTTACCACTTTTCTATATTATCGTCCAGCCATGAGGGGAAGTGACTGGTCTGCGAGAGGAGTCCCGCTGGTACCTTGCTGCGGCGGCAGCAGCCTGTCGATGGCCTCCAGCGTCTGTTGCAAGGCTCCCTGATTCTGTTCGACCACCTGACGAGCCGACCGACCCATCCGTTCCCGTTCCTCGTCATCAGAAAAGAGAGCCATGACTTGTTGGGTGAGATCCTCCGCGTGGAGAACCCGACGGCCCCCTCCCGCCTGGATCAAGAGGTCGGCAATCTCCGCACAGTGATCGGTGTAGGGACCAAACAACACCGGTTTGGCCCACTGCGCCGGCTCTAATAAATTGTGTCCACCAATCGGAACGAGTGTGCCTCCGACAAACGCCACCACAGCTTCCCGGTAGATCGCAGCTAATTCGCCGCGCGAATCGAGCACCACCACACGAGGACCGGCAGACCACAGCACTCCGGCCTGCCCGATGGCACTGCGTCGCTGCACGGCAAGCCCGCGCGCCCGAATCATCGCCTCCACCGATTCCGCTCGTTCTATGTGTCGAGGAGCCAGCAGCAAGACTGCAGAAGGATACTGTGGCACGAGCGCCCGATAACACTCCACGAGGGTCTCTTCTTCACCGGGATGGGTACTGCCTGCGACAAACAGCTGCTCCGTATCCCGAAGCCCAAGACGAGCTCTCGTCGTCCCACTTTCCGTGACGGCTGGTATCGGCTGATCGAACTTGATATTCCCTGTTCGCCTGACTCGCGAAGCCTCTGCTCCCAGCGCGATGATACGGTCGACGTCGCGGTCCGACTGCATCAAGCAGAGGCTGAGCGTCTGCAACATCGTCCGATAGAACGATCGCACAGGCGCCCACTGGTTCCGCGCAAAAGATCTGGACGAGAGCCGACCGTTCACGAGGGCGGTCGGCACTCCACGCCGACGCAGGTGCCACAAGAGGTTCGGCCAGAGTTCGGTCTCGACGAACAGATAGAGGGAGGGTTGCAGTCGTTCGATGAAGCGGGAGACGACACAGGGGAAATCGAGCGGCGCATAACAGTGGTCTGCCACGCCGGCCAACCGTTGCTCCACGGCTTCCCGCCCAGTCTCGGTGACCGTCGAGACCACCAGTCGATGGTCTGGATGACGGCGATGCAGCTCGTTGACAAGCGGTGTCACCGCCACTACTTCACCAAGAGAGACTGCGTGAATCCAAATCACTGGTCTATTTGGTTTATCTGGTTTGTTTAGTTGGTCTGGTTTATTTAGTTTGGCTTGTCCGAAATAACGAAACAAACCAGAAGAACCAGATGAACCAAACAAACCTGTTTCCCACCCGAGCCTTTCCAGCAATCCGCGACGGCACCGTTGTTTAGCCAGCAGGACCGCCACGATGACCGGCGAAACGGCCAGCAATATAATGTTGTAGAAGAGACGCCACATGGCTTTGCGCGTTAGGCGTGAGACATGAAACGTAAACCGACGCGACTGGCCCCCTCACCTCCAACGTCTGATAAGCTGCGGAAAAACCATTTCGGCGTAGCAGAGTTTCTATAGTCTGCACGTCTGAAGGAAGAGCAGAACGCCCATGCAGGATGCTCAAAATGGTTGTCCAGCAAGGCCGCAGCGAGCGAAGAGGCGAGGCGTACGCTTCGGTACGTTGAGCCTCTGAGCGATGCGAGAACGCCGCTGGCAGACATTTTCAGCATCCTGCTCACGTTTCACGTCTCACGGCCCCCTCCGCCTGATCCGTCAGCCGATTCAGGACCGTCTCAAGCTCCAGGCATGCCGCCTCCAACGCCTGTTCGTCAGAATCTCGCGGAACCCAGATGGGGGCGCCCCACAGATAGAGGCCGCGAGACCATGGATACGGGACCATGAACCGATCCCAGCTC
>JANYEF010000132.1 GCA_025363325.1 Nitrospira sp.
AGGCCCTCGCCCTCGCGAAACGCGGTTTCAATCGCTTCGACGAGGCGGGATCGGTTGTCTTCCCGGATCACCAGCCGATCGAGGATCACGTCAAGATGGTCTGGCCTGGTTTTGGGAAGAGTGTGGATCTCGTGGAGATCGAGGCTTTCCCCGCCGCATAGCACTCTGGTGAACCCGCGCAATAACAGCGATTGGAGAAAGGCCTGGTCCTGTTTCGGCGCCGGTGCTGTGACAGGAAAGAGGATCATCGCTCGCGCGTCGGCACAATGGCTCAATAGGTCGTCGGCGACGCTGCCGGGGTGAAAGCTGCGCGCATCGATAGCGCAATCGGGGCAGACCGGATGGCCCACTTTGGCGAACAGAAGTCGCAGGAGGTCGGCAATCTCGGTCGTGGTCCCGACCGTCGAGCGGGCGGTGCGGATGGGGTTCTTCTGCTCGATCGCAATGGCGGGGCGGACGTTGATCAACCGGTCGACATCGGGCCGATTGACCTTATCGAGAAACATGCGGGCATAGGTGGAGAGCGATTCCACATAGCGCCATTGGCCTTCGGCGAACAGCGTGTCGAACGCGAGAGAGGATTTTCCCGATCCTGATACCCCCGTGATGGCCGTGACCTGATTGTGGGGGATGCGCAACGAGATGTTCTTGAGATTGTTTTGCCGCGCGCCTTCGACGATCAGGTCGCGGGAAGGAACAGAAGGCTGTCGTATACTTGCCATAGATTGGTTGCGAGGAAAAGAGGAAGGGGTATCGTAACAATCCAGCTGCAGGGGTTCAAGGACGGATCGAGAGGGTAGGGGATAGCAAATAGTCGTTCCCCCTGATCCGTCTGAATATTTCCTGGCAAATTCCTTTCACCTCGATTACGCTCGGCGTGGGCGTTGCACAAAGGAAGAAACGAGTCAGCATGACACAAGCGGCTACTCCAGTGGATTACTTGGGACTCGGACGTCAACTCGCGGGGTTGCTGGGGGAGAGTCTTGAGGGTGCCTCAGCCGATGCGATGAAAGAACTGGCCCGGGCCTACGATCTCCCTCGGCCACCGAGGCCCGCATCAGCGCCGAAGTCTTTATTTTCCACAAGTACCTCATCGTGCAAACCTGTGTCGGCGCATTTCCCGCGTCGCATGTCGAACGGGTGGTCGGGGGCCTCTTTGCCGCGTTGAACGCAAAAGCCAGGGGGCTCGAGTTTAGCCAGGAACGGCAGAACGCGATGGAGCAGATGTGGCAGATGCGAGCCAAGCAGTTCGACGCCCCCTTTACGAATGATCGGGAACAGTTTCTCGGCGAAGCTGCCGACCCGACCTATTGGAAACAGTCGATTGCCCTGTTTTGCCAGAATGTGTCTGAGATAGAGCATCCACCCGATATTTGGGCCGCTGGCAAAGGGCCCTCGCACGAAGCGAGTCAGTGCGTCACCGCCTTGATCGACCGGCTGGTGTCGGCATTAGGTGAAATGAGTCGGTTACACTTCAGCCACTTCGCCTAGTTTTCGGCCTCGTCCGTCTTCCATTTAATTCCAACTCAACGGCGGACATGGATCGTGGCGTGTGAAGCGCGCGATCTGAAGTTCGAAGTTCGTGGGTTGCAGTTCCGAAAACCTCGAACTTCGGACCTCGAACCCTCGTTCGTCTCGTTCGTCTCGCCTGTCGCGCGCGGTTACCCTACGGTGCTGGGAGGTTATCGGATTGCAAGCTTCAACAGTCCGATACAGCCGAAGTACAGCGTCATGGACAGGGCCATGGCCGGCCAGAACCCGACCCGTGGAACGCCAAGAATCATGGTGATGACGTACACGATCCAGGGCGGGACAAACCACAAGAGGTTCTTCGCGTATCCCACCAAGGACTCGCTGCCACCGTTCAGATAAATCAGAATGAACGTTGCCCCTGTAATGGCGGGAAAGGTGCTGGCAAAGGCGGCAAGAAACGATTTGCCTTGAGACCCGAAGTAGGTGGAGACGCTGACAATTGTCCCACCGAGTAAGAAATACAATAGGTACTTGCCGAGTTCACTCATCGCGTTGCTCCTTGCTGAGAGAGACCGCTTTCTACAACGTCAACGCGAATCTCACCGCGAGGTACATCACGATGACTTCGATCGCATGCGCGACGATCGTGATATAGAGATTACGTGTGCGTAGGTAGATGATTCCCCAGATCAGCCCGTCCCACAGGGCGATCCAATGGAGGTACTGGAAAGTATTCACCATGAAGGGGTCGAAAGCAAATATCAGTGCGCAGGTGACGAGGGCGAGAGGCGAGAGGTGTTGGGCCAAGCTGGATTTCCATAGCCCCGATTCAAGTGCGGCCAGCCGTCCGAGGAGAAATCCGCGAAAATTCAATTCGACAAAGAGGGCGATGCCACAGATGAACCAGGGGGCCATGACCAAAAGGGGGAGTCGGCCATGCGGCGTGGTCCTGAGGAAACTAACGTCATAGCCCAGATGCGGATAGGCCGAGAGAATCACGAACGTATTCAGGCAGCCGAGAAGCAGGCCTGTCAGGAGCCCCCAGCGAAGGCCATCCCGTATGTTCCCTTTCTCCAGCCCAAGCCGAGATACGATATCGCGGTTGTGCGTGGCCCAAAGGCCTAAGGCGAGGTAGGCAAGGATTTGGGGCACGAACTGAACCAACGTCTGTTCTTGGAGCGAGGCGGGAAGGGCGTAAAATGCGAGTGTCGCGGCGGTGGGGAGCAGCGCGAGGGCTGTTCCCCGTTCTTTGGCCTGAGCCGGTGTCGCGTGCGGACCAGGCTCAGGCGCCATCATGGAGGTCAGCCCTCATTATTCATGAAGGTTCGTCGCGAAAGCGTGCAGACGCGAAGCGAGACGGGCGCTCGGAGGCGTGAAGCCCTGAGGCATACTCGTGCAGTATGTCGAAGGGCTGAACGGCGAGATTGCCCGGCACAGCCGCGTATCCACGCTTGTAGCAGAAGCTTCATGAATAATGCGGGCTAGTTCAGTTGGAGATTATAGCGGTCGAGTGTGGTGGCTTTGTGCCGCGCGAGGTTGGAAAGCGATTTGTTGTAGTCGACTGTGGCGCGTAACTCGTTTCCTTGGGCCGTTGCGAGATCGCGTTGGAAGTCGAGGACAAAGCGTGTGGTGCTGAGCCCCACTTTCAGGCGCTCTTGTTCCGCCTGCAACTGCTTCTCGGCCATGATTCTGGCTGATCTGGTGGTTTCGATCCGCTTGAAATCCGTCTGAACGCGCCGGACCGCTTCGCGGACTCCCACGATGATCTGCTGCCGCACACTCACGAGCGACGCTTCAGCATTCTTCGCTTCCAGTTGCCGCTTGCTGTAGGTACTCCAGGCTGAGCGGTTGCCGAGTGGGTAACTTAAGACGAGGCCTGCGCCATAATTATAGTAATCGCCACTGAGGTTCCGGTTCACGGAGTCGCCGTAGTCTTTTCCCAGTCCCGCAAGTCCCATGGTGCCTTGAAACGACAGAGTCGGGAGGAGCTGATTCTTGGAAAATTGTGTATTGAGATCGCTCGACTCCATGTTCTTCTTCGCTTGGACGATTTCTGGCCGCTGTTCGATGGCCGTGTCGATGGCCTCCTGCAGGCTGATGGGTTCGAGGGTCACCACTGGTTGGTCGAGCGGGGTTAAGCGCAAGTCTTCACGCAGGTCCTCTTCCGCCGGATTGAGCAATCGGCGCAGCTGATCCTCCTGGTCTCGAATTGTTTTATCCGCGACCAGTACCTGCTCGACTCGCGACGCGACGGCTGCTTCGGCTTGCAAGACATCGACAATCGACATGATGCCGGCCTTTGCCTTTGCGCGGTTGCTGGCCAACAGTTCCTGTGCCGCTTTTAGGGCGGCCTCTGCCACTTTCAGATTCTCATTGGCGAAGACAACTTCCCAATAGGTTTGTTCCACGGTGGCCAGGACGGTGAGGACGCGATCGCGAAAGACATGTTCTTCCACGATGGCATTATTCTGCGCGACGCGGATGAAGGTCTTGGTGACGTCGATGCCGGCGTTGCGGAGGAGAGGCTGCGTGAGGGTGAGCGCGAGCCCACCTGTATAGGAAGGGTTGAACAGAAACCCCGTGGCCACATTCTGGTTCACACCTGTTCGCGAGGGGCTATAGTTCAGATCGACGTTGCCCCCGGTGAGTAGGTTTGTCGTTGCATCCAACGTGACGGACTGGCTGCGTTGATCAAAGGTGGTAATTCCAGTCAAGTTGCCGCCGGTTGCGCCAAACACCGGCCGATTGAGCGGACTCACGGCCCGGTTGTATTGGCCGTTCACGCTCAGAGTCGGGTCGAACTTGGCTTGTTCAACAGTGATGTCGGCCAGTCGGCTCTCCTTCGTCTGGCGGCTGATGCTGATGTCCAGGTTGTGCTGCAGCGCGCGAATGGCCGCGTCAGCGAGCGAGATGGTTTCCCGTCTTTCAGCGGGCGGTGTCGTGCCGATTTCTAGCCCCCAACTGAGCCCAGGTGAGAGGATCAGCCCAAGGCCGACGGCATAGGCACATGTGCCCCACCATCCATTTGCTGCGATACGCTGTTCCATAACGCCCCCCTTGATCGACAAGGAATATTTTTTCATACTATAATAACTCCATGCGAGCCTGTCATGAACTAAGTGCAATGAGGTTTGAGGGCTATTATAGGGTTAAGCAGACCATGCTGCGGGTATGGGTGTTTCACGCGGCGCTCTCTGTGCTGGCCCTGCTCCTGTTCATGCTCCCGCCGTTGGACTCGCGAGTGTGGGGCCAAACGATCTCCAGCGTTCGTTCATTCGATGGAGGGGTTGCACCACTGTTCAATCTGCCCGGCCCGGGGAATCTTTATATCGACAATCAGGGCACTCAGGGATTTATATACGCTCCCGGAAACAATTTTGAAACGTACAGCTTTCGGAATCCCACGACCGGTCAGGCATGGAGCGGGGGTCTGACCACGCTCGGGCCGCAACTCTCGATCGGACTCATCCAAGGCGCCAACCAGAGCGGTTCACCGCTCGTCCTCCCAGGTCCTCCCCGCCAAACCGCGCCTGTGCCATCGATCCAATCTACTATTCTCGACGATATCCCCTGACAGGATGCTGAAAAAGTCCGCCAGCATCGTTCTCGCATCGCTCAGATCCTCAACGTACCCCAGGGGGTACGCCTCGGCCCTTCGCTCGCTGCGGCCTTGCTGAGCGGTCTTTTTGAGCATCTTGTAAGGCGCTCCTCGTAATTCCTAACATACTTCTAGGGAGTATTCGCCAGTTGCCAGGTGAGTGCGAGGACATACCGGGCCACGGTTTGCAGAATCTCAGGATTGATGGTGTCGGCGCGATCGCTTGGCTTGTGAAAGTGAGGGTGAATGCCGCCGCTGACGATGGTGACGGTCGGGATACCCGCCTCTTTGAATGGGACGTGATCGCCACCGGGAAAGAATCCGAAGAGATCGAGCTTCTCTGCAAGACCAACTGTCTGTCCCGCTTCGAGCGCCACGTTCTTCTCGAAGCCCGTCACACCAATCGTCAGCCGTCCATTGCCGATTCCCGCATGGTCGATGTTGATCATGGCTTTAGTCGAGCTGATCGGCTCGACCGGCCGTTCGAGGTAGAGTCGAGATCCGACGAGTCCCTGCTCCTCTCCGCTAAATGAGACGAACAAGATAGTCCGTTTGCTCCTTGCGCCGGCCTTGGCCATTGCGCGAGCGACTTCCAACATCACTGCTGTGCCGGAGGCGTTGTCGTCGGCACCGGGAAATAGCAAGCCAGCCTGCCGTCCGAAGTGGTCACGGTGCGCGCCGATCACAATGATCTCCTGTGTCTTCTCCGGATCGTTCCCGGGCAAGAAGGCGAGTACATTCATGAGGAGGCCTTCCTCCGAGCGAGTCTGCCAATCGAGAGAGCCATAGTGACCGGTATTGATCGATTGTGTGGCAGGGGAGCGATTCAACTTCTCCTGCAATTCTTGCAGCCGACTTAGTTGTGCATATTCGGGAGCGGCGAGGATCTGCTCAGCCAGAGTGGTACTGATCCAGGCCCCTGGGAGTGTTTCTGAAGGGGAGGAGAGTCCATAAAAGGCACTGGGTTCTCCCGTGACGCCGCGGCGCGCCTCATAGGAGCTGAGCACTGGTCCTGTGGCGGTGAGATAGCCGAGCGCGCCTTTCTGGCGTGCGAATCGCACCTTATCCGCGTGGCTGATGGTTCCCTTGTAGTGCGTGGGTTTGCCACGGAGAAAGAGGACAATGGCGTTGGTGGTATCGACTCCGGCGTAATCGTCGATGCCCTGCGCCGCGTCTATGACTCCGTAGCCGACAAACACAATCGGCCCGCGAACTTCTGCGGAGGGAGAATCAAGGATGGGGAGATAGTCTATTCCGAGCTGCTGGGTGAGCGAGTCACTGGCTGTCGAAATGCGAAGCAAGGGGTCCGGTGCAATGTTTGGCGCCGTGACTACTGTGGTCATAAACCCGGTTGCGTATCCACGGCCCGGTCCCATGGGGCTGGTTGGATTGAGGCGACCGCTCACCAATGAGAGACCAGAAGCAAGGAATCGATCGGCGATCCACTTCGCTGAGCTGGCATCGTCCGCTGTTCCTGTTTGACGGCCGTTGAATGCAGGACTGCTGAGCGTCGTCACGTCGGCGAGCATGCGTTCGTTTGACAGGCTGTCGAGCGCTCGAAACCATGCCCGATGGTCTTCCTCCGATTGCGCGAAGCCCTGGGCTCCGAGGGGGAGCAGAATGAGGATAATTCCCAGGAGAGTGACTACAACAAGGGAGGGGGAGAAGCTGCGCGTCGAGTCGTTCATGCAGTGAGCCTTTCGAGATGCCGCAGAACTATAGCACAGCCTGACAGTTCCGTTGCAGAGCGGCTTCGGCCCATGTACTATCTCAGATTACGAGGATGAAGAATCGATGACGGATCCAACCACAGAAGACCGTTTCCCAAACCGGCTTATCACAGAAGTCAGCCCCTATCTTCGGCAGCATGCGGAGAATCCGGTGGAGTGGTATCCCTGG
>JANYEF010000162.1 GCA_025363325.1 Nitrospira sp.
ATCGTGGATCGCGCGTTACAGAAAGAGTTGCCTCACCGCTATCGGCGCGCGGAAGAATTCGCGGTCGAGCTCCGTGCCTGTCTGCAGAGTCTTGCGGCCTGAGCGAGGTGTTATCTGGCCTTCGAGCAATTGCATAGTGCCAAATCCGATACCGGCCTCAAACGACCGCATAACGAGGATCGCTTTGTGGTCGACCCTCCGCTCGGACTCTATGTCGTCTGTGACGGCATGGGCGGCGGCAACGCCGGCGAGATTGCCAGCGCCCTCGCAGTCGAGGCGATTTACGCGCATCTGACCGAGGCAGCCAAGAACCCAGACATGCCGCTGATCGGCCCCTGCGATGCCACGGTGTCTGCACTCGCCAATCATCTCGCCAGTGCGATTCGTGGAGCGAACGATGTCGTTCGTCGCGAGTCATGGAGCAGGCCTGACTATGCCGGGATGGGTACCACCGTGGTCGCCGCACTGCTCCATGAGGCGCTGCTCACAATCGCTCATGTCGGAGACAGCCGGCTCTACCTCGTTCGAGACGGGACAATCCAAGCCCTCACCACAGACCATTCCTGGGTCGCCGAACAGATCCTCAAGGGGGATATGACGGAAGAAGAGGCCGAACGCTCCCCCCGCAGGAACATCGTGACGAGAGCCCTCGGCGTCGAGAGCAGCGTCGACGTGGAGCTGACGGAAGTTCCGGTCAAGGGCGGAGACATGCTGTTGTTATGCTCAGACGGACTCACCCGTGGTGTCCGCCCGAACGACATTCTTCACATCCTCAGTGGATCGGAAGACCTCCCCACCATGTCCGATCGCCTCATCGCCATGGCGAATGAAGCCGGCGGCGATGACAACACGACCGTGGTCGTCGTGGCCTTGCGGGATGAACTGCAAGCCGGACTGTGGGAACGGCTGAAAAAACGATTCGTGGCGTAGCCAATCACAGGGACCTTGCACAGGAGGGAACATCATGCCGGAGACTCTGCCACAACCAGTCACACTGCTCGTCAAGCTTCACGGGAAAAGCGCGCGGCACATCGAACTCACCCATGAGACATTGACGATCGGTCGGAAGGCCGACAATACCCTCGCGATCGAAGATCCCGCCGTCTCGGGGCATCATGCACGGATCGTGAAGATTCAGGCCGTCTTCTTTCTCGAAGACTTGAAGAGCACCAACGGCACCGCCATCAATGGCCAGCCGATCACGCGCCACCAACTTCGTGACGGGGACTTGATCACCATCGGCCAACACCGGCTCGTCTTCCAAGAGAATGCGGTGGCCAGCACGATAGCGCCTACCCCATTTGTCGACCTGGATCGAACCACGGTGCTCAGAGCAACGGGCCATACACCCGACGGACCGACGCTCACCGCCAAAGTCCTGATTGTTGCAGGTAAAACCGATCGGTTGGAATACCCACTCACCAAACAGGTGAACGTCATTGGGTCACAAGACGGAGCGGTCATTCGGTTGACCGGCTGGTTTGCCCCAAAATCTGCGGCGACCATCGCCCGACGAGGCCACAGCTACTCCATCAGCCCTTCTCAGGGTGCGAAGTCTCTGCGCGTCAATGGCACGGACGTTGTGGGACAACAGGACCTGAAGGATGGGGACCAGATCGAGGTCGCGGGCGTGAAGCTGACGTTCTCTGTGGTCTCAGGAACCAAGAACACCTCTCGCTGACGCCTATACGGCTATTTGAAGAAGAATGTGTCCTTCGGAAGAGCCTGATAGCATCGGTCGGAGACCTCCTGGGCATTTGATTGTAGGCACTGGAGGATTTGCCCGTTCCCAGGTTTGACTGCTCTGCAAAACCGTTTGGCATCCTGGTCGCAAGCCGCCATCAACCGACTTCGATCTTCTTTCCACTTCACAAACCGCTCGTGCAATTGGCTTTGGCACAGCGGCGGAAGTCGCTTGGCACGCTGTTGCAGACAGCGCGTGCGGACAGAACCGTCCGGAGAGTCGGGGCACAATTGTTCGATCTCGGCTTCGCATTTCAGACGGGAAGCCTGCAGCGCACGAGGATCCAACCGCGTCACGACCGGAAGTTCAACACTTGAGTCGCGCGACCGATCATCGTCAGACCTCGTGCTTGCTACCTCGGAGGGCAGTGGAGGAGAGGTGGGAATGGTTAAATCCAGCGCGGGTGGCTCAGACAGGGGAGACGAAAGACCTGCCGCCTGCCGAGTCTCAGCAGGCACCGCAGCCGATGACAACTCTTCTTGTGACGGGAAATTGGTGGCCACCGCCACCCACACGAGCCCAAGGCCCAGGATGGTAATTGCGCCTGCAATGATTCCGCTCGAAGACTGCTGCTGAGCCATGCTTGCTCCCTATCTGACCAGACCCAGCATAGGATAAGCCGTCAAAAAAATCGACGAATTATCGGGTTCTACCAGGAGCCTATCCGACATGGTGGCGCGCGATAAGCGCGAGGAGCGAGACGGGCGGGACTCGAAGTGCTGAGTTCTAAGTTCTGGGTTCTGAGTTGTCCGGAACTAACTCAGAACTTAGAACTCAGCACTCAGAACCTCCCAGTGACTCAGCACTCAGCACTTCGAGTCCCGCCCGTCTCGCTTGAGTTGTGGGCTAGTTGTCAGGGGTTTCGACGATGTGATTCTCGAACCTGGTGCAGCCCTCGGCGAGTAGCCGATTGGTCAACATTTCGCCAGGCCATTCGATGGGCAAATCGGCCGTGAAGATCCACACATCAGGAGAGGTCCACACGGGACCGTGGTCTTCAGGAAGTTCGGGATCGAACAGATCGGTCCAGACCGGCATGTACACGCCATTTCCACATTGCGTATGGAGGTGTACGATCGTGCGGGCACGGACGAGCGGGTCCAGATCGCGCCAGACGGCCGCAGTCTCATCCGCCAGTCGGTGGAGCCGCACGGCATTTTGCGCATCGAACATGGCATAGGCGGCGTAGACCGGTGCTTCGATCATATCGGGAGCCAGTGCCAACTCGGGACATTCCGCTACAAGGCCTTCAAGGAGGGCACGCCGATGCCGGTCCTCCAGTGAATCAGGCAGTCCCGAATCCGGCACTCCGATCAACTCAAAGAAGAGAAAGGCCGTATTTTCGACGGGTGGATAGAGCCGAGCAGCAATTGACGTGGTCCGCTGGGAATCCGCGACCGTGCTCAAATGTTCATTCAAGCCCTGGAGGCTGAGCGGCTCCAGCGTCGAATCGGTTAAGAGGCGCGACTCCACACGCACCACTGTCCCGGCAGAGAGCCGGAGATGTCGATGCAACAACTCCGCCGTCGCGACTGGGTCGATCTTGAGCTTGAGTGGATGGGCCAGATTCGCTTGGAGAGGAAGTTCCAAGGCCGCCATAATGGCATAGGACAGTTTTGCATCAGCCGGCCCATCGAGAATCACGGCGCAGGATGCCTCCGCGAGAAGATCGAAGAGCCATTCCGCCATGTCCTCATCCAATGCCGCCAGGACGGTTAAGAGATCATACTCCCGTCCCTGCTCCAAGAAGGCTTGCAGCGTATCGATCGCCGAATCGGTATCGCCATGGTCATGGCGCCGGGCATTGATCAAGTGAACGAGATCTCGTGTGAGGGGGTCGGGACGAGACCAACTCAACATATAGACAGACTCCTACCGCACAGCCGTGCATCACTGCAGTCCATGTTGCCAAACTTTCCCTGTGGTAGCAAGCGCTCCAACAATTTATTCCCACAGGGTCCGGGATACCGATTGGATGACATCAGGCTCACGCTCCAATCACCTTCACCAACACGCGTTTCCGTCTGAGCCCATCGAACTCCCCGTAGAAAATTTGTTCCCAAGGGCCAAAGTCCAATCGGCCTTCGGTAATCGCGACGACAACTTCTCGCCCCATCAGCTGGCGCTTGATATGGGCATCGCCGTTATCTTCTCCCGTCTCGTTGTGCCGATAGGTTGCGTCCTGAGGGACCAGCCGGTCTAAGAATCGGTCATAGTCCTTGAGTAAGCCCGGTTCGTCATCATTAATATAGATGCTGGCCGTGATATGCATGGCATTGACCAGCACAAGCCCCTCTTGAACGCCGCTCTTCTTGACCGCCGCCGCTACCTGACGTGTGATGTTGAGGTAGGCGCGCCGCGTCTTCGTCTCGAACCAGAGCTCTTCACGATAGGATTTCATGGTCGTCGGTCAGTGGGCGCTTATTCTGCCGAACTGAGCACTCAAGATGCAAGCCGCACCATCTCTCCCATATCATCGATCAATAGGCTGCTACCGGTATATAATATTCATATGTCCGTCAAGAAGACGATTACGCCCTCACGCCCGCCGCAATCTCCACGACTTCAACTTTCAGCCCATGCCAAAATCGTCCTCCGCGGGCGCTATCTGGCCAAGAACTCTGCGGGAACGATCGTCGAGACGCCGGCCCAGCTATTCTGGCGCGTCGCGACCGATATCGCACAAGCTGAACGACTCTACCCCGCCGCCAGCTGGCTGCCCCACGCGGCCCAACGCTGGTACGACTGCATGGCCCGACTCGATTTTCTTCCCAATTCTCCCACACTGATGAACGCCGGGCGGCGCCTCCAGCAACTCTCCGCCTGTTTCGTCCTCCCGGTTGAAGACTCCCTGGCCTCCATTTATGACAGCCTGAAACATCAGGCGCTCATCCACCAATCGGGCGGCGGCACAGGATTCTCGTTTAGTCACGTGCGCCCTCACAACGACCGGGTCGCGTCGTCGAGCGGCGTGGCCTCAGGACCGATTTCCTTCATGCGCCTCTTCAACCTTTCGACAGACGTCATCAAACAAGGCGGGACCAGGCGCGGCGCGAATATGGGCATCCTCCGTATCGACCACCCGGACATTCTCGACTTCATCGCGCTCAAACAAACGCCGACCGAGATGACGAACTTTAATCTGTCCGTCGGCGTCACCGATTCGTTCATGCAGGCCCTTGCACGCCGTCGCACCTATGCACTGATCGATCCCCACACCAGCACACCGAGCAGACGACTCCCGGCACAGCTTGTGTTCGATCGACTTGTCGAAGCAGCCTGGGAGAGCGGCGAACCTGGCTTAGTCTTTTTAGACACGATCAACCGGGCCAACCCCACCCCTCGCCTTGGCTCCATCGAGTCGACCAACCCCTGCGGTGAACAACCGCTTCTGGCCTATGAATCCTGCACCCTCGGCTCCATCAATGTGGCCAACTTCGTCGCACGACCGCAGGCGCGACCCACCATCGACTTCGTCCGATTGGCCGAAACTATTTCCGTCGCCGTACGGTTCCTTGACAATGTCATCGATCGCAACCGCTTCCCGCTTCCCCACATCGAGCGCATGACGAAACAAACCAGAAAAATTGGCCTGGGCATCATGGGCTTCGCCGACTTACTGATCGCCCTCAATATCCCCTACAACTCCGAGGCTGCGCTCCACACGGCTGCGACTCTGATGGATTTCTTTCGATCTCGTGCCCATCTTGCTTCGGCAGGGCTGGCCGCCGATCGTGGAGTCTTTCCTGCCTATCGCGGCAGCCGGCTCCAGACGCTCCACCATCGGCATCGAAACGCGACCGTGACCACCATTGCACCGACTGGCAGCATCAGCCTCCTCGCCAACTGCTCGCCTGGCATTGAACCGTTATACGGCGTGCAGGAAGTCCGCCGCATCATGGACGGCGTCGTACTTACCTCGCTTCATCCAGCTTTCGTCCGCCGCGTACGCGCACTCGGTCTCGATCTCGACTCACTCAGGCCCGACCTGGCGGCGCATCCTTCGATTCAACAGTTGACCCATGTTCCCGAAGAGCTCCGTCGACTGTTTGTCACGGCGCATGATGTCTCACCCGAGCATCATGTGCGTATGCAAGCAGTGTTTCAGCGCTATAGCGACAGCGGAGTCTCGAAGACCATCAATTTGCCGGCCACGGCGACCAAAGCCGAGGTGGCAGCGGCCTTTCTACTCGCATACCAACTCGGATGCAAAGGCCTCACCGTCTATCGAGCGGGCAGTCGAGACAGACAAGTCATTTCGTGTCATCCCTCGCATCCCTGCTGAACTTAGCCTGCATTATTCATGAGCGCTTCTGCTGCAATCGCCGATCCGCTGCTACGACGAGCCTTCGGCCAGCGGGCTCGCCACGCGGACCCTCACCGTACTGCACGAGTACGCCTCGGGTCCTCACGGCTCCGCGCGCCGATCTCGCAACGCGGCTCATCGATTTCGCGACGAACCGTCATGAATAATGCGGGCTAGCCGCTCGCAGGCGTAAATCCTCAACAAAATTGACACCACTCGACGATGGTGATAGGTATTTTCACAGATAAGCCCACGTAGGATAGAATCGTTCAGTAGGGAGGTGCTCGATGGCTGCACTCGTTGGGAGCCTGACATCAGTCTGGGACCATTTTAATTGGACTCTCCTCTTCGCACGCCAACCAGAACCGGATTTGGAATTCACGGAAGAGGAACTTGATCAGACGATTACCACGAAAGCAAGAGGCCCGGTAAACCCCCGCAAGAAATCCGGTGGGGGACGCCCGATCCTCTGGATACTGCTCCTCGCTCTTGTCAGCGGCATCGCCTATGTCGCCACGATGGAACCGGAGATGTTGACAGAGTGGCTGAGCCCCTACCTGGGTGAGAGCACCCCGCCACCAGTGGCCATGAGACCAAAGCCGTTTGCCCCAGCACCTGTGGCTCCACCGACGCCCGCACCACAAGCCACGCCCAGTCCGAGTAACGAGGCCTCAGCCCCCTTGGCTCCAACAACCTCTCCCGCCACTGCCATCGCCCCTGCGGCCCCAGCAGTCGTTCCACCACCCCAAACGGCAGCGAGACCCGCTGCACCAATCGCGCCTTCCCTCGACCCGATGTTCAGCGAAGGACAGAAGGTAACCGTCACGGTAGACGAAACGGCTCCCGGCGGAAGCATTCCGTTGTTCGCAGATTCATCAAGCAGCAAGCCTGGACCAATCGTTCGTCCAGGGGTCTCATTGACCGTCTTGGACGGTGATCTACAGCCGGGCGGCTGGATGTATATGGTGCGCACCGACGAAGGTAGCAGGGGTTGGGTATCGGAGAAACGTCTTCGCTTGAAGTTCTGAGCCCCCCATTTCCCCTCACGCCAGTGGCCTGCTGAGCAGACACATTCTCGTCTATTCAGGCAATCGCCCTGTGCTATAATCCGCCCGTTTTATATCCCGTAACCAAACCCACAGTCTCGTGACAATTCCATGGACATACTCACAGCGATCATCTTTGACTTTGATGGCGTGATTGCGGACACCGAGCCCCTCCATTTTGCTGGCTTTCGTCAGACCCTGTCTGAAATCGGCATCGCCCTGACGGAATCCGACTACTACGCCAACTACCTGGGTTACGACGATCGAGGCTGCTTTATCGCGGCACTCACCGCGCACCAGCGCCCCACTGACCCACCCGCCCTCGCGCCACTGATGCAACGGAAAGCGCATGCCTATCTGGAATCGATGAAAGATCATCTGGTCATTTTCCCCGGGGTGCGCGAGTTCGTACGTGAGGCCGCCGCCGCCTACCCCTTGGCCATCGCGTCCGGCGCACTCCGCCATGAAATCGAGGTGATACTTGAACAGGCGGGGATCCGAAAAGAATTTCTTCACATCACCAGTGCAGAAGATGTGACCAGAGGAAAGCCCGATCCGCAACCCTATCTCCATGCCCTCAACGCCTTGAATCGACAACGCCGAGCGCAAACCATCGTCGCCGGGTCCTGCTTGGTGATTGAGGATTCGATCCCGGGTATCCGCAGCGCAAAAACCGCCGGGATGAAAGTGCTCGCCGTGGCGAATACCCATACGATCCAAGATCTGCATGAAGCCCATGCGGTCGCCCAGAGTCTTTCACAGGTTCGTCTGAGCGAACTCCACGAACGCTTCTGGCCTACCGCATAAGAACCGAGTGATATGAGAATCTGCTCTCTGCTTCCCAGTGCCACTGAAGTGATTGCCTTGCTCGGGCTGAGCGATGAGTTGGTCGGAATCAGTCACGAGTGCGACTATCCGCCATCGATCAGGAGCGTGCCCATCATGGTTGAACCGATGATTCCTCCTCATGGACTGGCCAGCGCTGACATCGACAGACAAGTTAGTCAGCTTGTGGCGGCGGGACAACGGCTCTATCGGCTGAAAGACCATCTGTTGGGGCAGGTGCAACCCGATCT
>JANYEF010000082.1 GCA_025363325.1 Nitrospira sp.
GACTCGCTCGATTGACGACTAGCCGGGCCGTGGACTGCGCGATGCACTCCACTTCGACCAGGTCATGCGCCTTCAGCGTATTGCCGGTTTCGACCAAGTCGACGATCCGATCGGCCAGACCCACCAACGGCGCCAGTTCAATCGAGCCGTACAACTTAATGATTTCGACCGGCACCCCGCGCTGATTGAAATACCGCTCGGTGATCTTTGGATACTTAGTCGCCACCCGAATTTTCGAGGACAGTCGGTCTCGTGAAACCTGCCCCTTGAGCGCAGCGACGGCGATTCTACACGCTCCGAACCCTAAATCCAATGGCTCATATACGTCGCTGTCCTGCTCCATCAAGACATCTTTCCCGACAATCCCGACATCCGCTGCGCCATATTCAACATAGGTCGGCACATCGGTCGGCCGCACGATTAGGAAGGTCATGCCGATCTCCGGACAGGGAAACACCAGCCGGCGAGTCTCGGTGGAGAGGCTGCCCATGGCATATCCCGCTCGACGAAAGACGTTCAGCGTGAGGTCCAACATTTTCCCCTTCGACAAGGCGATCGTCAGCATAATGTCAGCGAGTCTCGGCCGGAACCGCTCCCTCTTTGTGACGGGTGATCGTCGCACCCAACCCACGCAGCTTCTCCTCCATCCGCTCATAGCCACGATCGAGATGGTAGACTCGGAGAATCTCCGTCGTGCCTTCTGCCGCAAGACCAGCCAAGACCAATCCGGCGCTGGCACGAAGATCGGACGCCATCACCGGAGCCCCGGCCAACCTGGTCGGTCCGGTCACCACTGCTCGATTACCCTCGACCTTAATCTCGGCACCCATCCTGCGCAACTCCTCGACATGCATGAAGCGGCTTTCGAACACTGTCTCCGTAATCACGCTCGTGCCCTCAGCGGCCGTCATCAAGGCCACCATCTGCGCCTGCATGTCGGTGGGGAACCCGGGATACGGCAACGTCCGAATGTCGATCCCTTTGAGCCGCGATGCCGCATTGAGGTGAATCCGTTCCTTCTCCACCTGCATCTCGACGCCGGCTTCCTGCAACTTCATCAGCAACGCATCCAAGTGATTTGGACGGCATCGATTGAGCGTCACTATTCCCCGCGTAATAGCCCCGGCCACCAGATACGTTCCTGTTTCGATGCGATCTGGAATGACGTCGTGATCGCTCCCGTGCAACTCACGAACACCTTCGATCGTGATGACATCCGACCCAGCACCGACGATGCGAGCCCCTCGCTTCACGAGAAAATTCGCGAGGTCTACAATCTCCGGTTCCTTCGCGGCGTTTTCAATGACCGTAGTCCCCTGGGCGAGCGACGCGGCCATCATCAGATTTTCCGTTCCGGTGACCGTCGGCGTGTCGCAGTAGATTTGTGCCCCCGTCAGCCGCTTCGCTTTGGCGCGAATATACCCGTGTTCCATCGAAACTTCCGCACCCATTTTGGCGAGCCCGGCAAGATGGAGATTGACCGGCCGTGACCCAATCGCGCAGCCACCAGGCATCGATACTGTGGCTTCTCCCCATCGCGCCAGCAGCGGCCCCAACACGAGCACGGAGGCCCGCATGGTCTTCACAAGATCGTACGGAGCCTGGGTCGAGGTGATCACCTCGGCGTTAATGACCGCGCGATTCCCCTCATGGTGAACCTTTGCGCCCAAAATGCCCAACAACTTGCCCATGGTGACGACATCCACCACGCGAGGCACGTTGGTAATGACACACTCGCCGCCGCCAAGAATGGTGGAGGCCAATATCGGCAACGCGGCATTCTTCGCCCCGCTGATCTCGACCTCTCCTCGAAGCGGCATCCCGCCAGTGATGACCGTACGATCCATCGTCTCCGCCCCTAGATTCCCACGCGCTCCACAATCACGACACGCTCAAGCCCCGCTTCATCGTAGACCAGCCGGTGGAATCGGTACCCGGGTATCTGGTCGACGATCCGGCGCATCGCACGAGCCTGACCCGCACCAATTTCCATGATCAAGGCGCCTCCGGGAGACAGATATCGAGTGGCCTCCTGCAGTAACCGCTCGTGCAGCTCCGTCCCCTCAGGCCCTGCGACCAGCGCACCTCGCGGTTCAAAGAGCCGCACTTCCGCCTGAAGCGTCGCCCAATCAGATTCCAGAATATAGGGAGGGTTCGAGACGATGACATCAACCTGCCCGTCCAACTCCTGCTCCGCCAATGGCTCTAGTAAATCGCCTTCCAACCAAATGATACGTTCACCTACCGCATGGCGGCTGGCATTCTGCCTGGCGATGTCGAGCGAGGGGCTCGATAGATCGGTCGCGATCACCCTCGCATGAGGTCTCATCCGCGCAATCGCCACGGCAATGCACCCGGATCCCGTGCAGACATCGACGATGGTGGCCTGTCGATCCACAGAAATCCGTTGTGCGACGTACTCCACTAGCAACTCGGTCTCCGGCCTCGGGATGAGCACCGCCGGGTTCACATCAAACTCCAGCCCGCAAAATTCCTGGGTCCCCAAAATGTATTGCAGGGGCTCGCGGCCAACCCGTCGCTCGATTAACCCTCTCGCGGCCAATAGCTCGGAGGAAGACAATAGTCGGTCTCGGTCGATAACAACATTATGTAATGGAAGATGGAGCACGTGCTCTACGATCCAAAATGCTTCCTGCTCCGCTGTCTCGATGCCGGCACGCTCCAGCAGCCGTCGGGCCTCGACAATTACCTCACCGAGCGTTGCCTGACCTGCCGACTGCGGGATGGGAGCCACTGCATCCATGTTACGCAACCCCCACTTCTTGCTGGCGCTGCGCCTTCAGAGCCTGGACGAGTTCGTCGAGGTCGCCTTCGAGCACCTGTTCCAACTTATGCAAGGTCACACCGACCCGATGATCAGTCACCCGATTCTGCGGGAAGTTGTAGGTTCGGATCTTCTCGCTCCGCTCGCCCGTGCCCACCTGAGCCTTACGATTCTGTGCAATTTCCGCGTCCTGCCTCTCTCGCTCCGCCTCGACGATTCTGGCCCGCAGCGTCCGCATCGCCTTGGTGCGGTTCTTCAGCTGCGACCGTTCGTCCTGACAACTCACCACCACACCAGTCGGAATATGGGTAATCCGTACTGCCGATTTTGTCGTATTGACGCTCTGGCCTCCGGCACCGGATGAACAGAAGGTATCGATTCGAAGATCCATGGGATCGATCTGGACATCCACCTCGTCCACTTCAGGCATCACAGCGACGGTGACGGTCGAGGTATGAATCCGGCCACTGGCTTCGGTGACGGGGACACGCTGAACCCGGTGGACCCCAGCCTCGAATTTAAAATGGCTGTAGGCGCCCTTGCCTTCTATCAGCGCGACGACCCCCTTGTAGCCCCCGCCCCCGGTTTCTGTAGCTTCGACCACATCGACCTTGAAGCCTTTGATCTCAGCGTACTTGCTGTACATCCGGAACAACGCTCCGGCAAAGAGCGCCGCCTCATCACCGCCGGTTCCGGCGCGAATTTCGAGGAGCAGACTCTTCTCGTCTCGCGGGTCTTTGGGAATGAGTAGTTCTTGGGCCTGCTGTTCGATCTCATGCTGCTGGCGCTCGAGCGTGGCGCTCTCCTCCGTCGCCATCTTGTGCAATTCAACCCCGGCCAGGGGATCTGCAAGAATTTGAGCGGCTTCTTCCAACTGCCTGGCGTTGTCTCGATAGATGACCAGCAGCTTGGCTGCCGGCTCGATATCCGTCCGCTCCTTGTTTACTTTATGTAACTGCGAGGGCTGGCTCATCAGAGACAGGTCCATGAGCTGATTCGTCAACTCATCGAATCGAGTTGCCAACACTTCCCATTTCTTCAGTAAGACGGCTTCCATGGCCCCATTTCCCTCTGATTCTGGCTCAGCCCCCTGATGCACAAAAACAAAGAGACCCTGCCCCTCAGCGAAGCAGGGTCCCTTGTATGGCCTCTTCTTAAGTTACTTTTCTTTCTTCGCGTACTTCTTCTTAAATCGTTCAACGCGCCCTTCAGTATCAATGATTTTCTGCGTCCCCGTGAAAAATGGATGGCAGTTTGAACAGATATCGACATTGATATCGCCGCCCGTCGATCGGGTCTTATATTTATTACCGCAGGCGCAATGCACCCCGACTTCCCGATACACAGGATGAATACCCTTCTTCATAATTTCCACTCCCCCGACATCAGAATCATCGACCTTCGCCCATTCGAAGGCCCAGCACTGTACCCTGTCTCAGCAACCAGATACAAGTCGGATGTTATCGATTCATCGACTGCAGGAATTCCTGATTGGTCTTGGTGCCATGCAGCTTGTCCATCAGAAACTCCATGGCTTCCATCGTCCCAAGCGGACTCAACACCTTGCGCAAAATCCACATCTTGTTGAGACGATCCTTGTCCACCAACAGTTCTTCTTTTCTCGTCCCGGACTGGCTGATATCGATGGCCGGGAAGAGCCGCTTGTCGGCCAGACGTCGATCGAGATGGACTTCCATGTTGCCGGTCCCTTTGAACTCTTCAAAAATAACATCATCCATCCGGCTACCGGTATCAACAAGAGCGGTCGCCATGATGGTGAGACTACCGCCGTTTTCGATGTTGCGGGCCGCCCCAAAGAACCGCTTTGGACGCTGGAGGGCATTCGAGTCCAACCCTCCCGACAACACCTTGCCGCTTGGCGGCGCAATGGTATTGTAGGCACGCGCCAGGCGGGTAATACTGTCTAACAACACGACGACATCTTTCTTATGTTCGACCAGCCGCTTGGCTTTTTCGAGCACCATTTCAGCCACTTGGGCATGGCGCTGGGCCGGCTCATCGAAAGTGGAGCTGATGACTTCGGCCTTGACCTGCCGTTGCCAGTCGGTCAC
>JANYEF010000210.1 GCA_025363325.1 Nitrospira sp.
CTATCAGCATCACCTCTTCCAGTTAGAAAGCGCCGTGGGGCAGGAGATCAAGTCGTGACGAGTCAGGTCAAGGGTGAGGCAAGGCTGAGCGTATGAATAGATCTCGCAGCCTACCGTTCACGCTAGCGGTCTCAACCGTAGCCTTATTCTGTCTGGCTCTCTCTGCCTGCGGGAGAGGAGAGGAGTCTGCCGTCTCCCATGCCGCCACGACTGCACCCCAGAAGGCCGCACCAGCTGTGGAATCGCACCCGCTGGTGGAAACGGCTCTCGTCGAGCTCGGATCAGAGGCTCATGACCTCAGTTTGGCCGGAAAGGTCGCCTACGGTGAAGATCACTATTCCAGAGTGTCCTCTCCACTCCAAGGGCGAGTCCTCGAAGTGCGGGTGCATTTGGGCGAGCATGTGCAGGCAGGGAGTGTGCTGTTGGTGTTGGACAGCCAGGAAATTGCCCAAGCCTATGCGGAATACGCCAAGGAAGACTCGGATCTACAATATGCGACACGCGCCCAAGAGTTGGCCAAGGACCTCTACGAGAATAAGGCGCTGGCGATGAAGGATCTCAAGCAAGCGGAGAATGAATTGATCAAGGCGCGTGCGGAATTCCGCCGTGCGAAAGAACGATTGTTGTCGTTGCGGGTTCCCGCCCAGGAATTGGAAAAACCGCTCGAACGACAGAAAATCACGTCGCGATTCGAAATGAAGAGTCCTTTGACCGGGATTGTCGTGGAGCGGAACGTGACGCCCGGACAGTCAATCGGGGGAGAGTCCGGCCAGGTATTGTTCACGGTGGCCGACCTCGATATCTTGCAGGTGGTGGCGGATGTATATGAACGGGATCTCGCCTATCTCGCGTTGGTAAAAGAGGGGCAGCTTGCGAAGGTCAGCGTGGAAGCGTACCCCGACGTGAGTTTTCCCGCGACCGTGACCACCATCGGTGACGTGGTAGATCCGGCGTCGAGAACCATTAAGCTGCATGCCTTGGTCAATAATAAGGATCATCGACTGAAGCCGGAAATGTTCGCGCGCCTCCATATCCAGGTCGGAGAGTCCGCGCTGCTTCTGACGATTCCTCGCGAAGCGGTCTTGGACGAGGATGGGAAACAGTTTGTGTACGTTGTCGAAGGCATCGACCAATATGTGAAACGAGAAGTCAAAGTGAGCACGATTTCATCGGATCAGGTGCGTGTTTTGGAGGGTCTGGCGTCGGGACAACGCATCGTGACCAAAGGCGCGGTCTTGATCAAGGGACAGGAAGTCAGCTGTCGGCCAACCAAAGCGAGAGCCTGTCCTCCCTCGTCCGGCCACGCGAAAGGATAGCGTCCTCACGTGGAGTCTCTCCTCCTTCAAATTGGATTCTAATCGCACCCCATGATAGCCAGAATTGTTGAACTCTCTCTCATCCAGCGAGTCATGGTCTGCATCCTGGGCTTTCTGCTTTTTTTCGGCGGGCTCTACGCTTTTCATACCCTCGATATCGTCGCCTATCCCGATCCTTCGCCGCCGATGATCGAGCTGATCACCCAGCAGCCGGGGTGGTCGGCCGAAGAGGTTGAACGCCAAATCACGGTTCCCATTGAAGTCGCACTTAATGGCATGCCGGGCCTCACAGACATTCGCTCGCTCTCAATCTTCGGGTTGAGCGACATCAAGATTTATTTCGATTTCGATACAGAGATCTTTCGCGACCGTCAGGAAGTATTGAATCGGCTGACCTCGGTGCAATTGCCTCCCGGGGCGGCGCCGTCGCTGTCTCCTTGGTGGGCGATTGCCGAAATCTATCGGTATGAACTCACGGGGGCGGGCGAGACGACGCTTACGGATTTGAAAACGATTCAGGATTGGCAGGTCCGTCGCGAGTTCCGACGCATTCCCGGTGTTATCGACGTGACCACGTTCGGGGGGACGACCAAGGAATATCACGTCGAGATCGATCCGGGGCGATTGATCAGCTACGGGGTCAGTCTGTCGCAGGTTATGTCCGCCTTGACCAATAGCAATGCCAATGTCGGAGGCAGCTATCTGACCATCGGCCCGCAAAACTACAACATTCGTGGACTGGGCCTCATCACCGGGATCGCGGATATCGAAAACGTGATGGTAGCCGAAAAAAATGGGACACCGATTTTCATCAGGACACTGGGGAATGTGGTAGTGGGTCCCCGGGTGCGCTTAGGGAAGGTCGGCATCGATGAGCGCGACGATGTCGTCGAAGGCGTCATTCTGCTCCAACGAGGATACAAGGCGCTCAACGTCCTTGAGAAGGTTCGCGGAAAGGTTGAGGACTTGAACACCGGGAAGTTGCCGGTCGGCGTGAAGATCAAAACCTTCTACGATCGCACGGCCTTGATTCATACGACGGTGGAAACCGTCACAGATATTCTCATCAGCGGCATGGTCTTGGTCTTTGTCATCCTGTTCGTGTTCCTGGGGCATTTGCGCGCGGCCCTGATTGTGGCCTTGACCATACCGCTCTCATTGCTCTTTACCTTTTCGATGATGGTCCTCATTGGGCAGCCGGCGAATTTGATCTCGCTCGGATCCATCGATTTCGGCATTATCGTGGATGCCACGCTGATTATGGTGGAAAGCATTTTTTTCCATCTGGCACACAGGAAGAAGACTCATGTCTCGACAGTCCACCAGCAGATTGTGCGGGCCGCCCGTCAGGTCGGACAGCCGATTTTCTACTCCACGGCGATTATCGTGGTGGCGTTCATTCCGCTCTTTACGATGACGGGTGTGCCGGGGAAGATCTTCGCGCCCATGTCCATCACCTATGGGTTTGCCTTGGTGGGGGCGCTCTTGATGGCCTTTACGTTGGCCCCTGTCCTGTGTTCCTTCTTCCTCAAGGGCACGATTAGTGAGGACGATACAGCGATCGTGCGGGGAATCCGTCGTCTCTACAACGGTATTTTGGGGTGGGCGTTAGATCATCGGGCTGTTGTCGTCGGTGCCTGCATCGGGGTCCTGGCGCTGACCTTTGGGGCGCTGCGGGTGGTTGGAGGGGAGTTCATGCCGGCCCTGGAAGAAGGGAATCTCTGGGTGCGTGCCACGATGCCCGTGGATATTTCCTTCGACCAGGCGGCGAAGTTAACGACCGAGATTCGTCAGTTGTTCCACGAATCGCCTGAAGTCACGAATATTGTGTCACAGCTAGGGCGTCCGGACGACGGCACCGATCCGACGAGTTTTTTCAAC
>JANYEF010000093.1 GCA_025363325.1 Nitrospira sp.
GTCAAACCGGCAAGTTCGAAGCGATCCGCACGACCTCGATGATGGTGCACGGCACCTACTATCTTCCCGACGACGGCAAGACCTGGATCGGCGGAGGCTATGGGACGATCTACTCCTCCAATGCAAACCAAATGACGTGTACGACAGATGCGCAGTCCTGTGGCGGGGCGACGCGAACGTCACAGAGTATCTATGTCCGCGATTCCACCTACTATGCGTATGTGTTCCACGATTTCACCCAGGAAATTCGAGCGGCGTTGATGACCAACTGGGTTCGCACCACCTACGCGGATGGGGCCAATGCCGAGAATCACCGAATACAACTGTCCTTCTTCTGGCGATTCTAGCCGATCCAGGCGATGGCAGTTGATCATCGCAGGGTGTCAGTTAAGCACGAGTTCCTCTTTTTGACAATCCAACGTCTCAACTTTAGGATACTCTGACCATCCTGGAGAGCCCATGCGGGAGTATCTGACTCGCCTGTTCAACGATCTTCCGATCGGACGGAAGCTGCTGCTGGTTTCCTTCATCCCACTGACTGCCTTAATTCTGCTCAGTGCCGTGACGTATGAACGGGTCCAAACGGTCGCGCGGGATGAAGAGCAGCTCAACAGTTTATACCTGGTACAGAAATCGGCTGCCCAGTACATGCGGCTGATTGTCGATCTCGAAACAAATTTTCGCGGATATGTGTTGACGCTCCAGAGCCCCTATCTTCGCCCCTTTCGCACGGCACAAGAAGACATTCTTTCCGTGGGAGAGGAACTCACCAGGATGGTCTCTGATGACGTACCCCACCGTTCGCATTTCTTGAAAGTTCAGTCGCTGGTGAAGCAACTCATCAATGACAAAGTAGAACTCATCGATGCGGCAGAGAAAGGGCATCGTGAGAGGGCGCTCCAGTACATCGAAGAAGGACGCGGACGAACGATCATGGTCAGGATTCGAGAGTCGATGGTGACGTTTGACCAACTCGAACAGCAACGAGTGGTGACGAGGCTTGGTCAATTAAGTCATGACCTGACGGCCACACTCATGGTGATATTAGTCGGAGGGATTCTCACTCTTGGGCTCGTGGCCTCCACGTTATATCTGATCGCCCGCTCTATCGCCGGCCCACTGGTCAACTTGGCCAAAGCGGTCGGAGCCTCACCTACGGGGTCTCTCTCGGGTATCCCAATGCTTGAACGAAGGGATGAGATTGGGTATCTGACTAGGGTGATGCACCAGATGGGCGTTCAGATTCAGAGTCATCTCGATCAGGTCGAGGACTCAGAAGCGGCCCTCCGTGTGCTCAATGACAATCTATCCGCGTCGGAATCTAAGTATCGCGGACTGGTGGACAATGCCCCCTTCGGTATCTTTACGACCAAGGGGATGGAGATTACGTTCAGCAACCGCTACAACCAAACCCTCGCTGGGCTTGATCCGAATCACGTCACCCATCCGGCTACGTTTCGCCAGTGGATTCATCCGGAAGATCGAGAACGTGTGTTGTCTGAGTTTGCTCAGGCGGTGGCGAACACCCAACCGTGCGAGACAGTCTTTCGCTTTCTTCATGTAAATGGCACCGTGCGGAAGGTGTTGAGCCGTCGGATTCCCATTGAGTACGGGACAACACAACCTGCGATCTATATCGGATTCAATATCGACATCACGACTCTGGATCAGATGCAGACCCGCCTCAATCGAGCCGAGCGGCTGGCAACGCTTGGCCAGGTGGCGGCTGGGATTGCCCATGAAATCAGGAATCCACTGGTGGGGATCGGCTCGAACGCGTTTCTCTTACTGGACGAATTTGACGCGTCGGACCCGCGGCATGCCGACTTGGAAATGATTTTGAAAGAGACCAAACGACTGGATCGCATCGTCAATCAGATCATCGATTATGCCCTCCCACGGGAACTCGTTCCGGTGCTGTGCCCTCTGAGCGATCTAGTGGACGAAGTCGTCAAGTTACTCGATTCGACCCTGACCGCCAAGCACCTTGCTGTCACACGTTCCCTCCCTCCCACGCTGACAGGGCTCCATGCCGATCATGACCAAATCGAGCAAGTGCTCTTGAACGTCTTTCACAACGCGATTGACGCATCCCATGATGGAACAGCCATTGACGTGACCGCCTTTGAACTCCCCAGCGGCCAAAATGCCGGCATGGTGATCACAGTAACGGATCACGGAGTCGGGATTCCCGATGACGCGTTAGCGCACGTGTGTGAGCCGTTTTTCACGAGAGGGAAGCGGCAGGGAACGGGGTTGGGGCTGGCTATCTGCCGTAATATCATCGAGGGTCATGGGGGCGACATCCAGATCACCAGCGAAGTCGGGAAAGGGACGAGCGTCAGAATCTAGCTCCCGCTCCGCCAGGAACTCCAATTCGTCGAGGGATAACGCATGCAACTGACCATCTTCGTGACCGATGATGAACCGGCAATCCGCAACGCGATCATCAAGCGCCTGACTCGAAAACAACATCGGGTCGTCGGATTTGAGTCGGGCGAGGCTCTGCTGGCTGCGCTGCGTCAAGAGATTCCAGATCTAATCCTTCTCGACCTCAAGATGCCTGGTCTCAGCGGACTGGATACCCTCAGAAAACTTCGTCCGCTGGCCCCCCACACCCTGGTCATCTTGCTCACGGCCTATGGCACCGTTCAAGACGCGGTCGATGCCATGAAGCTCGGGGCCTATGATTTCCTCATCAAAACCGTCGAGCTGGATGCGATGGAGCCGGTGCTCGATCGTGCAATCGATCTCTTGAGCCTACGCCGGCGTCTTACAGTGGAGACCGAGCATCATGACAGCCAATATGCGCTCTCCAGCTTGGAAGCACATAGTCCGGTCATGCAACACATGCTGTCACAAGTCCGGGATGTGGCCTCGAATCCAAAATCATCGGTGCTGCTCCTGGGCGAGACAGGAACGGGAAAAGAGTATCTTGCGCGTGTCCTGCATCACAATGGGGCGCGTGCCTCGGGACCCTTTATCGGTGTGAACTGCACCGCCCTCCCACGAGAGCTGTTCGAGAGCGAATTATTTGGTTTTGAACGAGGCGCCTTCACCGGGGCGGTCCAGCGAAAGATCGGGCTGCTCGAAAAGGCGGAAGGCGGAAGCTTATTCCTCGACGAAATCGGTGACTTGGATCTGGCCCTGCAGGCCAAGCTGTTACGGGTGATTCAAGAGCGCACCATTCGACGTCTTGGTGGAACAGATGATATCGGGGTGGATTTCCGGCTCATCGCCGCGACCAATCGTGACCTCAGAAAAGCGGTGGCCGAAGGGCGCTTTCGGGAAGATCTCTATTTCCGTTTAAACGTGGTCTCCTTCGAGCTGCCTCCGTTACGGAAACGAGTAGAGGATATTGCGCCCTTATGCCGAAGGGCGGTCATCCGATACGGCAAAGAGTTCGGGAAAGACGTCGTCAATATCGAGCCGGATGCCATGACGATGTTGAGGGAGTATGCGTATCCAGGGAACATTCGTGAGCTGCACAACATCATTGAGCGGGCCATGATCTTCTGCCATGGCAAGACGATGACAGTGGACAACCTGCCTGCCGAACTGCGGCAGAGACCGGAAACAGTGGCGGTGACCGTCGTGGAGGGAGAAGAACGCATGCTCAGGCTCGAATCGAAATTAGGGAAACAATCCCTGGCCGATATCGAGCATGCGATCATTCAGGAAGTGCTTCGGCTGTCGGACTACAATAAAACGACTGCCGCCAAGTATCTCGGCCTCACCCGGTTTGCCCTGGATCGGCGCCTCAAAAAGATCACAGAAGAGTAACGGGCGATCACGCGGATTCGGCGCCACGGACACGAGTACTTTGAGATGCTGGCCTATGTGATTCTTCACACCATGCTCTTCCCCGGCCGGCGCCATGGCTCATTTTCATGATGCCCAGAAAAGGCTGGAGCCGACAGTTCAATTCTGTCTCTCGGGACCATCTTTCCACTCTGTTAAAGACAGCCTCAAGCGATTCGTCCCGCTGCCCCTTGTAAGCCGCACCTGACCTGTTCGACTCAATCGATCGACTTCGAGGAAGATGTCCTGCCAAGCGAGTCCAGGAAGGCTGCTCACGAGAGCCTCCAACTCACAGTCAGGAGTACATTGGATCTGTGTGAGGATTCGATCTGTGATAAGTTTTTGCTGAGACATCACGACACCTCCTTTTAGTTACCGGATGCCTCGGACCTGACCTTTGCTTACCCCGTGCGTCGACCTCCTACAACTCTCCTCAGAAAGACTTGAACGGATATGCACAGCGCGGTCTGTGCGGATGCGTTCTGCGCATTTGTGCAGGTGTAGCAGTTTGCGCTCAGCGAACACTGTCAAAAGCAGTTGTAGTTGACCTTTTATTGCTCCCCAAGATGGTCTTATGTTCTGGAATCTTGGCTCATCAAGACCGACGAGGTGTTTGACTAGAGCATTGGCTGCCTAGAGATGGACTTCATGCTCAGTCATAAACCATCCTGCAATAGAGAGACGTTTATGATCTCCACTTACTGGATCAACGCGACAGACTCGATGGAAGCGAGGTACGGTGAACAGGACGAGGGATCCCGGCTTGGGGGCAATACAATGGGTGATTGCGAGATCCGATCGTGCTTGTTGACCAGGTATTGAACGATACATGATCAGTTCACCACCCCAATCGGGCTGCCATTCATCATGGAGATAGGTCACCACTGCGAGGCGCCGTAAAGGAGAGGAGCCCTCAGTCAGCACCACTGAATCGCCAGCTTGCGCGGTATCATCGTGGGTCAACAGACAATCGCCCGCCCCATATGAATAATAGTTAAAATTCATATGTCGCCGTGCGATGTTTGGAAAGGATTCTACATAACGCCTGATGCAGAGAAGAGCCAGGCGGTCGAGAAAGACCCTCGCTTCCGCCTGCGCCATGTCAGCCTTCAGCCAATTGCCACAATCCGGAAACGTCTCACACAGGTGATGCATCTCGCGTAGTGATTTCCAGGCCGTTCGGTGCATGGCATGCTGAAAATACTGCCTTTCCTCATCCGTCCAAAACTTTTCAATCACCAGTACGGGGGTATCATGAAATGAGAAACGTTCGGGATCGAAGCGTTCAAAATCAACCTGCATACATCTCCTTTTAGAAAGAGCGAGACGGGAAGAAGAACGCAAGTTGTAGGCCTCTTGTAAGAGTTCCGACGCGACACGTCGATTCTCAATAGACATCGCCCAATAGGCAAATAGCGGCACCTCCGCTTACAGATTTACGAGGTCCCTGCGCAGCAGACCGAGCGTTTTCGCACTGTGCGACTTGAGCGGAAACGCTCGCCTAAAAGGATGAGAAGAATGAGTTTCGACCAAGGTCCCGCGTTGTCGCCCACCTTCGCACCCAAGCAAGATGCTCGACATGAAGATATTCGTGGGACCGGAAGACCAAGAGCGGACGGAACAGGAATTCTAAACACTTCGAA
>JANYEF010000219.1 GCA_025363325.1 Nitrospira sp.
TTCGAAGTTCGAAGTTCCGGAAACCTCGAACTTCGAACCTCGAACCGTTGTCCGTCTCACCCGTCTCGCCTGTCCCGCCAGTCTCGCACGGTTATCGTGCGGGCTGGACAAACGTGTGTCTGCCCTATTAGGGTCGTCTCACCATGACTGAACTCAATGATCTCTCACCGGCTCCTCTTCCGAAGGTCCCGCGCCTGTCAAAATCTAAATTCCTGTCCGGCCTCCAATGCCACAAGCGCCTGTACCTCGACGTCCATCATCCTTTTCTCGCGACCAAGCCGGATGCGGCGACTCAGGCGATGTTCGAGATGGGAACAGAAGTCGGGGAATTGGCCAGAAGTCGTTTCCCAGGCGGTGTATTGGTGACAGCGGGCTATCGCCAGACAGAAGCCGCTCTTACCCAGACGGCTAACTTGATCCAGGACCTCACAGTGCCGGCGATTTTCGAAGCGGCGTTCTTGCACGGTGGGGTACTGATTCGCGCGGATATTCTAGAGCGTGTTCCAGGCGCGGAGGGGCAGCCCTGTGCCTGGCGTCTGATCGAGGTCAAGTCTTCAACCAAGGTCAAAGACGTGCATCTCGAAGATCTCGCCGTTCAAAGCGAAGTAATACTGGGCGCAGGGCTGACGCTTGTGTCCGTCGGTCTCATGCATATCAATACCGGGTATCTGTATCGAGATGGAGCCATCGATCTGACAGAGTTATTTGCGATTCAGGATCTGTCCGAGGCTGTGGCTCAACGACGGGCTTCGGTGCCCGAACGGTTGGCCGCGATGACTCGCATGTTGCTTCAGCCTCAAGCCCCCGCCATTGAGCCGGACCGGCATTGTCATACGCCCTACGATTGTCCCTTCTGGGACCATTGCACCAAAGACAAACCGGCGCGGTGGATTCATTATTTGCCGGGATCGAAGCAGGTGGTCAGTCTGTTGGCTCAACAGGGGGTGACGACCATCGACGAGATTCCAGCCGGTACGAAGCTGTCGCCGGTTCAGCATCGTGTGAAGGAGAATGTCGAGTGGGTGTCTGCGAAGCTCGGCACTGTGTTGAAGGCCGTACAGTATCCGGTACATCATCTCGATTTTGAAACGGTCATGCTGGCGGTGCCTCGATTCTCGGAGACAAGACCCTATCAAGCCCTCCCGGTTCAGTGGTCGAATCATATTGAGCAGGCAACCGGTGAACTGCGCCATGAGGAGTTTCTGCACAAGGACGTGAGCGATCCCCGGAAGGTTCTTGCCGAATCCTTACTGGTATCTCTGGGGGACCGGGGGAGTATCTGTGTCTATTCGCCGTACGAAAAGTCTGTGATCGAGCAGTTGGCCGTGGTTCTTCCTTCGTTGCGGACCGCTCTTCAGGCATTAGTGAAGCGCATCTGGGATCTGCATCCGATCGTGCGCGATCACTACTATCATCCACACTTTGACGGCTCCTACTCACTGAAAGAGGTCCTCCCTGCTCTCGTCCCATCGTTGGGGTATGCCGACCTGGCGATCAAAGAGGGAGGGCATGCTGCCAGCCAGTACTACCGCATGGTTTTTGTTGAAACGGATTGGGTTGAGCGGGCGACGATTGAGGAGGCCTTGCTGCGATACTGTGAGCGAGATACCTTGGCGATGGTCGAACTCAGACGAGCGTTGAAGGAAAAGGCGCAGATGAGAGGCGAGATGGGTTGATCTGGTCTATCTGGTTCGTTTGGTTTCTTTCGTTCTTCGAACCAAACAAACAAGACCACCCAAATGAACAAGACAGACTCGCCCGGGACGCCGTAGGACGAGAAGACTTAAAAGCCCTTCCAGCACCGTATTCCCTGGCGCATATTCCGATACCACCAGCAACAGCCGTCTTTGACCAGCGTGTGATTGACGTTGCTGCCGTTGGGCAGAAGTACATCGGCAAGGGTGCGCCCGTACTTGTCGAGGCCGTGAGTTTGGAGGGTAACCTCTTTTCCGAAGACAAGTTGAGGCGCTGGCTGTTTCGCTCGCTGGCCGTAGGCTTGTCCCTTCTCAGGGCAGTCGATGCCGCTGAGACGGATACGTTCAGGATGTTGGTTGTGCAGGACTTCGAGGGGTGCCGCCGTCGAGGACGGAGACGACTTTACCTATCAAGTCAGTAGTGAGAGCGAGTGTCAGCAGGAAAATACAGCAGGGGGCGAGCAAGGGAGCGTTCATAGAGATCTAGTGTACTGATACATAAATAGCTTTACTTATTATGCCGTACGTGTATACTCCTCCCTCCAAGGAGGACCGGACCATGCGCATCGCCCCTTCCCTTCAGGTCACAGAGCCCGAACGC
>JANYEF010000226.1 GCA_025363325.1 Nitrospira sp.
CGCTGCGTCCTTATGGTTTCAGGGAAATGAGCCGGGGACCGATAATCCGACTGGAGAGCCTCATCCGCGGTGGGCCCCATCGTTTGGCGACCGGCCCTTTCCCAGGACCACGACAACAATCGTGCACCCACATAGTATCGCTCCTGCATAGAATGTGAATGACGCGCCAAACCGGTCCCACAGGAACCCTGCCAATACACTGGCGAACAGCATAGCCAGCCCGCTGGCGAGGTTGAAGAAGCCGTACGCAGTGCCTCGTAAATCGGAGGGTGCGGTATTGGCGATCATGGTCGCCAGCAAGCCCTGCGTCGTCCCCATATGCAGGCCCCACAGCGCGACACCCAATAGCACAATACCCCAATGGTCGCTACTAGCCAAGATCAGATCGGACGCAATCAGGAAGGTCAGACCGAGCGTGAGCAGCCTCGTATGGCTCATTGTATCGGAGAGTTTGCCGAACGGATACGCCGATGATGCATAGATCAGATTCATTGCGACCATAACCAGGGGAACGAGCGCGACGGACATTCCCCCTTGTTGGGCGCGGAGGACCAGAAAGGCCTCGCTAAATCGCGCTACCGTGAATACCGATCCGATTCCCACCACCCACCAATAGGCTGATCCGAGTCGTCGGAGACTATCCCGTCGAATTGGATTTGTTCGCCTGTCGGTCTGACGGTGTACTGGCTCCTGTATACCGAACAAGAGGAGCGCCACGGCCATCACTCCTGGGATGACGGACACCCAGAAGACTGCCCGGAAGTCATTGGCCCAGAGGAGCATCAACCCAACGGCGACCAATGGACCAAGGAATGCACCCACTGTATCCAATGACTGCCGCAAGCCGAACGCTGCGCCTCGGAGATGCAGCGGTGCGATATCCGCCACCAGTGCATCGCGCGGTGCGCCGCGCACACCCTTTCCGACGCGATCTAGTAAGCGGGCCGTTAATACCATGCCCATCCCTGGGGCTAGAGCAAAGAGGGGCTTGGTGAGCGCGCCCAAGGTGTACCCGAACAAAGCCAGCCCCTTACGCTTTCCAAGGTAGTCGCTCAACGTCCCCGAAAATACTTTGACAATCAGAGCAAGGGACTCGGCCAATCCCTCGACAAGGCCGACGGCAATTGTGCTTGCGCCGAGTGTCGTGACCATGAACAACGGCAACAGGCTATGAATCATCTCCGATGAGATGTCCATCAGCATGCTCACGCCGCCGAGCACCCACACACCTGACGGAATGCGGTCTCGTGGAGGTTTCACATCTAACGGCATCGTCATCGTGGACCAGAACTGAGAAGTTGGTTAATGGAGATGCCCCTGCCCTTCATCAGAGACCGTTTTGTCAGGGACTTACACATGCACACCTGCTGGGAACTCCAAATAACTGTGTGGCCTGGCGATACGTTCGTAGCCTCAATCATTGGTAATGTCATGGCCTTATTCCACCGCGAGACCGGTCGGCAGTGCGACACTCCCCCTGAGCCATACGATCAGAAACTGCAACAGGGCTGTGGTGGCCAATCCGAGAAATGACCATTTCACGGCCTATATCCCTCGTTGCGTCGTAAAGAGTGTGGGATCGATCGCCCCATGAGTATCCCCGTATGTGTCCACTGCGTGAATCGACGTGTCAGATGGGCTATGGTGGTGGGACGCTTGTTTACGCATCTGTCGATGCTCCTCTGATTATCTGCTCTACCCCTTGAATTTCTCTGGAAGGTTTCTTACCGATTCTGCCATAGACTGCAGGGACGACCCGCAGGGTTAACAGCGTCGAGGTGAACAATCCCCCGATGACGACGGTGGCGAGGGGCCGCTGGACTTCAGCCCCCATCGTCGTGGCTAATGCCATGGGGGCAAGCCGAGGCTGGCGACGAGTGCGGTCATCGCACGGGCCTGAGTCGGTCCATTGTCCTCTCACTGGAAGGGACTCGAATCGAAACGATTTTCTTACCTCTGCAATGAACTGATTGAACTCGAACAAGACATCTGCGAGAGACGCCCTCCAGCAGGATGCTCAAAAAGTCATCCAACTAGGCCGCAGGCGAGTCAAAACCGGAATCGTACCCTCCGGGGTACGTTGAGGATTTTGGCGAGACGAGAACGACGTTGGAGGGCTTTTTCAGCGTCCTGCTAGACAGACGAAGGACGGGAGAAGCTCACGGCCACTCCCGCCCTCAATGCCGGTCAATCCCTTCGCTACTTATTCGGCTGCGGGGTGTAACGGAGATAAGGCTTCACGGTCTTGAAGCCTTTGGGGAAGAGCGTCTTTGCTTCAGCGTCGTTTACGGCCGGAGTGATGATGCAATCCTCACCGTTCTTCCAGTTGGCCGGTGTCGCCACCTTGAACTTCGATGTCAGCTGGAGGGAATCGATTACTCTCAACAATTCATCGAAGTTCCGCCCACATGAAGCAGGATAGGTCAATGTGAGCTTGACCTTTTTATCCGGTCCGACGATGAACACGGACCGGACAGTCATGTTATCCATTGCATTGGGATGAATCATGTCGTAGAGCGTCGCGACTTTCTTCTCCGGATCGGCAATGATGGGGTAGTTCATCGTGGTGTGCTGGGTCTCGTTAATGTCGTTGATCCAGCCCTTGTGCGAATCCAGCGGATCGACGCTAACCGCGACAACTTTCACGCCCCGCTTCTTGAACTCCGGCGTAATCTTGGCGACGGTCCCCAACTCGGTGGTGCAGACCGGGGTATAGTCTTTCGGGTGCGAGAAGAGAATCCCCCACCCGCCGGCCAACCACTCATGAAAGTTGATGGTCCCTTCAGTGGTCTCTGCTGTAAAATTCGGTGCCTCATCTCCTAGTCGTAGTGCCATGGTATCCTCCCTGGTTACACGAAACGCCGGCCTTCACTCACGCAGGCTCTACGATACTGTCTCTCCAAGACCAAGTGCAAGGGGGACCCGTGGCTTATTGACCAGCCGTAAGGTTCAATCGACTTCTCACCTTTTCGTGATCCGACGCGGTCAGATCGACTTCGGTCAAGAACACACGCTCGTCGGCAAGCTTGCCATCCCCGGCTAATTGTCCACGCATCTGTTCCGCCCGTTGCTGTGCCACGAGGCGGAGATCCGAATCGGGAACCGGCATGGCGGCAACGAGCTGTTGCCGCATGTCCTCAAGCGTAGGCGGTTTCGAATTAACCTGCGCCGGCGTCGCCACCGGCTGCTGGCTGCGCTGTTGATCGAAGAGCTCTTTGATCATGCGTTCCTCCTCAACAATCGGCAGGTCAACCTCTTTCGATGCACCCTTCCCCTGCTGCCATCTGGCGAGCAGTTGTGCCTTGAGCTTCTGAAGACCAAGCACCTTTCGGTCACGAACAGGATCGGCAGTGCCGGTGATCTCCAGACGCAAACCAGGCCGTTCCTCGAGCCCTTTCGCCAAGGCTTCGAGCTTCTTCCGCTCCTCATCAGCCACCGCCTCGCTGCCAGGAGGGAACTCGATGAACTGTAAATCCTCGTCGCCGCCACCCGGAATAAGCTTTCCCATCAGCGTAAACGGAGACGCCACAATTTTCGTAAGCAGATTGAGCAACGTCGAAATCACCACCTTGCCGTACTTGAAATCCGGATCGTTGAGATCGCCGCGAATGGGCAAATCGATGTCGATGCGTCCCTTGCGATCTTTCAAGAGCGCCACAGCCAGCGGAACGGGCAGCGACGTCGCATCCGGACTATCGACCTTTTCCCCGAACGTCAGTTGATCGACTATCACTTTGTTTTCCGCTTCAAGGTGTTTTTGAGACACCTTGTACTTCAAATCGAGCGAAAGCTTCCCCTTCGACAATCCATAGCCCACATACTTGCCGCTGTAGGGGCCTTCCGCAGTCAAGTCCATCCCCCCCAGGGTAATCGTGAGATCCGTAAATGCCTCCTCGCTCAAGGGATTGATGGTTCCCGCGATCTTGAGCGGCGCCACCTTACCCACTCGACCGGTGAGGTCAATATCCGCCCTAGCCAACTGCTTCGACGACAGTCCCTTGATCGTGCCAGTCAGATCTGAAAG
>JANYEF010000281.1 GCA_025363325.1 Nitrospira sp.
CGGCTCCCATCGTACTGATGGCGTCGAGCCCGTATCCTCCTCCGTCCCCCTTCATGCGATGACCGATGAGATGAATCTGTGCCAGGTTATTTTCTTGCAACGCGGTTTCGAGTGTCTGCACGTCACGTCGCCGATTCTCTAGAAATCCAGGAACAATTTCTTCTAGGCCTTGGTCGATGTACACGGTGATGGCGATCTCGGCACGTTTGTTCGATCCCGTTGTCATGAAGTAGGCCGTCCTTTACAAGCCTGGAGGACTCCCAGGAGGGTGTGCTTCTTGATGGGTTTGGTCATATGGGCATTGCAGCCGGCTTCGAGAATCTTGACTCCATCTTCTTTCAGCGCCAGAGCGGTCAAGGCAATCACCTGCGTGGAGGGGAGGTCATGCTCCCGCTCCCAGGCCCGGATCGCTTGTGTGGCCTCATAGCCGTCCATCACCGGCATCTGCATGTCCATGAGAATGAGGTCGTAGTAGCCCTTCTTGAATAGCTCCAACCCGATGCCTCCGTGATCTGCGATATCGAGGCGATAGGGAGTCTGCTTCAAATACGAACGAATCAGCACTTGATTATCAGGGGAATCTTCTACCAATAAGATGCGAAGTGCCCTGACTTCGGTAGGTGGTGTGGAAGCCACTGGTGCTGAACCAGTCGTGTGTTGGACGCCCTGAGAACGGTCGAGGGCGATACTGATGGTCTGGAGCAGATCCGATCTTCTGATGGGTTTGATCAAATAGCCGCTCAGTCCCATGTCGTAGGTGCGGGCGATATCGTCGGCCCAAAGGTCAGAGGCTAGCATCACAATGGTCAGGCCCTGTGGAGGGCTGGCCCGTCTGATCTCTTCGGCGACCTGGAACCCATCCATCTCTGGCATGCGACAGTCGAGGAGCAAGAGCTGGTAGGGTCGTGCCGAAGCAGCGGCTCGCCGCCATTCGACGATGGCCTCGCGACCGGATGCCGTATCCGTCACCTCTGCTCCCAAGGCGGCCAAGGTTTCACGAAGGATCAGGCGGTTGATGGCATGGTCATCAGCGACGAGGGTTCTGACCCCTTGAAGATTGACCGGGGCGGTGTCGTGTGTGGAAGTCGGGCTGGATTGGACCTCAAGCTGCACGCAGCAATGAAACGTGCTGCCCTCTCCGAGGGTACTCTCCACCCAAATTCGTCCCTTCATGAGTTCGGCTAGTTGTTTTGAAATGGTCAGGCCCAAGCCGGTGCCCCCATATTTGCGCGTCATCGAGGCGTGGGCTTGCGTGAAGCTTTCGAAAATGGCAGCAAGTTTGTCGGATGGAATGCCGATCCCTGTATCGCTGATAGAAAATCGAATGGCTCCAGGCGTGGGGAGCTCCGGATCCTGCGTGACCCGCACCGTGACGGACCCGCTGTCAGTGAATTTGATCGCGTTGCTGATGAGGTTGACGAGGATCTGGTGTAGGCGGTTAGGGTCTCCGATCACGGCGAAGGGGACGTCAGACGAAAGGTGGCAGGCGAGCTCAAGGCCTTTTTCATTGGCCCGCATGGCGAGAATCTCGATGGCTTTTTCAATCAAGTCACTCAAATCAAAGCCGGTTGATTCCAGCTCCAGATGGCCGGCCTCGACTTTCGACAGATCAAGAATGTCGTTGATCAGACTCAATAGATTTCCGCCGGCGCGTCGGAAAATGCGCAGGTATTTCCGTTGATCGGGGGTCAGATCCGTTTCCCATAGCAGATCCGCCATCCCAATAATCGCATTCATGGGAGTTCGAATCTCGTGGCTCACGCTGGCCAGAAACTCGCTCTTTGCCCGGCTGGCCACTTCTGCCGCTTCCTTGGCAAGGACGAGGGCTTGCTCAGCCTCCCGGCGTTGGCGGGCTTCCAGTGCGAGGGTCATAAAGGTGGCCAGTGAACTGGAAAAATATACTTCTTCCGTCGTCCAGGATCGCGGTCCACCGACATGTTCGTGACATAGCACACCGACGACATGCCCCCTGCGTCGAACCGGTGCATCCAACATGGCTCCAATTCCGAGCGGGGCCAGATAGGATTGGGAAAACTCCCTGGTCCGGACGTCCGCATGAGCGTCATGGGCAGCAATCGCGTGCTCTTCATGTGTGATAGCTTGAAAGTAGGATGGGTAGTCCTGGGCGGCCAGAGTGGAGCCGGTTTTGTGCTGGTTCGGGGTCCGCTCATAGAGGTCGAGCAGTTTCAACGTAGTCCCTTGTTCGTTGAATATCCAAATGCTCGCCCGTTCCACTCCGAGCACCCGGCTTCCCGTTTCGGTGATCATCCGCAACGCCTCTTCGAGATTCCCCGTATAGATCGCATCGTGCTTCGCCAGTTCGTACAGAGCAATCTGTTGCTGTTCCAACACGCGGGCCCGCTCTCGTTCGACGTGTTCGATGTGCTTGCGTTCGGTAATATCTTCCGAAATGCCTAGCAAATACTGGGGCGTGCCATCGTCGCCGTTGATCGGGACTTTCTTGGTATGGAGCAGCCTCCTTCCCTTCCGCCGAGTTTCGAGCGGCTCTTCCGGAATATCGAGGCTCTGCCCGCGTTGCAAAACCTTGCGGTCCATGGCCGTAAAAAAGTCGGCTTCGTGTTCGGGGAAAAAGTCATAATCGCTTTTTCCGATGAGGTCCTCTCTTTGATAGCCGAGCAATTGTTCACCCGCCTGGTTGAAGCGGACAAACTTGAGGGTCTTGGCATCCTTGACGAAAATCATGTGAGGGATATTTTCGATAATGGAGGCCAGGAGCGCTTGATTGTGTCTCGTTTCCTCCGCGGCTCGTTTGCGTTCCGTAATGTCTCGATCAATGCCGTGGTATCCCCTGAACATGCCGGCACCATCGAACACGGGCACTCCTCCGCATTCAAGGACAATACGGCGGCCGTCTTTATGCAGGTAGACGGACTCAATGCAGCTAAACGATTGCCGAGCCGCCGCGATGAGGCCAAACAGGTCTCCAACGCGACGGGCCTCTTCCGGCGGCATCAAATCGAACGGTGTTTTGCCGAGCACTTCCTCCGGTCCATACCCGAGGATGTCGAAAAGCGTTGGGCTGGAGTAGGTAAACACTGCATGCTCATCGATTTCCCAAACCCAATCGCTTGTCGTTTCCACTAAGGCGCGAAACCGTTCCTCGCTTTTCTGCAGATCCGGCTCCGTTTGCGTAATAGCTTGAGGGAGGCCAGAGCGACGTCCCTGTTTCCCTTTTGGTTTAGTGCGCAAGGAAGGGGAGGCTTGCCCCTTTGATGGCCGTGTGGCCTGCGAACGGCGGGGGGTAGGGGGCGTTGGTTGCCGCTTGGCCGTACGGCCCGCCTGAATCCGTGGCGTTTTCCTAGCCATGGGCGCACACGCTCTCGCCGACGAGGGTATGCACGCCGTCCGGAGAATCTGTGGAAGGGAATGAAGGCACGTTTGCAGAGAGAGCCGCGGTGAGCGTCGCGCCGATCACCGTCAGCACATCTCGTCGAGGCCCTGGCATGGTCATAGCGAGGAAGAGAAAGTTTAGTTCTCGGGAGAGTGCGGGACGAGAGAGAGCATGCCTGCTTGTTTAGCCCGATTGCGGCCTTCCAGCTTGGCTTGATAGAGCGCTTGATCCGCCGCCTTGATCAAATCGGTGGGGGAGGCGTTCCGGCTTGGGATCGTGCTGGCATAGCCCACGCTGATGGTGGTGTAGCCTCCGTCGGAGTGCGTAATGCCGAGAGCTTCAATTCGCCGCCGTAGCGTTTCCGCCACCTGTGCCGCTCCGTCCGTACGGGTGCCAGGAAGGACGACCACAAATTCGTCGCCGCCGTACCGAGCGACGAGGTCTCCTGGCCTATTGACGGCTCCCGAGATAGCGGCGGCAACCTGCCTGAGGTGTTTTTCAATTAGCAAAGGCCCGAAAATTAAATTTAGATTTCCATGTAGATGAAAATAGCGAGGTAGATTCAATCTGT
>JANYEF010000289.1 GCA_025363325.1 Nitrospira sp.
CCGGAAGGGATGTCCTTTGCGGTGCCGATCTCCTACGCCACGCCCCTCCTCGCGAATATCCCGGATTTCGACTTTACGATGATCGGGAAAGGGAGGAAGGATGCCAAGGGGGGCGGTGAGTACAAAGGCCTTGCCCAAGAAGTCGTCCGGACTACGGTGCTCATCGAGACAGTCAGGAACACGGACACTGCCTCGATGCCACCGGCTCCGGCTCAGGTTGCCGAAGCATGGTCAAAGAGCGACCCTCCGGCGGTCGTCTCGCCGCGCCTACAGCCGAGTCCGGTGCGGGATCAAGCGCCGAGTGCAGAGGACGAGGAGACGATCGCGCGGGTGAACGACCAACTACGGGCTGCACAGGAAGATGAGCTGAAGCAGCTGACCCAGCGCGGCATCGCTCAACCGGAAGGGATGGTCGTGATTCCAGCCGGAGAGTTTTTGATGGGAGCGGAGGATGGGCTTCAAGATGCTCGTCCCATACACCGAGTGCATCTCAACTCCTACTGGTTCGACAAATATGAAGTGACGAACGCGCGGTACCGCCAGTGCGTTGAAGGAGGAGGCTGCACACCGCCCAAAGATCGCCAGGCGTTTGATGACCTTCAGCGTGTGCAGCACCCCGTGACCAACATTACGTGGAACCAAGCTCGGTCATTTTGCCAGTGGCAAGGCAAACGATTGCCGACAGAGGCCGAATGGGAAAAAGCGGCGCGGGGGACGGATGGTCGCCGCTACCCCTGGGGCAATGATGGGGAAGTCGTAAAAAGGCGTGTGAAAAATGGAGAACTCAAGGCCGGTACCAACGGAACCGAGCCGGTCGGGTACCAGGCGGCGACGGCGTCGCCCTATGGGGTTCTCGACCTGATCGGTAGTGTGTCACAGTGGGTGAAAGATTGGTACGCGGAAGATTTCTACCAGGCATCTTCCGCCCGCGATCCACAGGGACCACCGCGTGGCTCCTTTCGTGTGTTGCGGGGCGGGGAATGGAATGAAAAACCGCCGGATCTTCGGGCCAGCTATCGGGGGTGGGATGACGTGACCTACTGGGGGCCGACGCTCGGCGTGCGCTGCGCGGAAGATGTGCCTTGATCATTTGAGAGTAAGAGAATGGGACAGCAACTGTCTTGGCTGTCAAGCACACTGTCCCGTCCGCATGTCCGCGATGCTGAGGCAGCGACCTTATGAGAGAGATTTTCAACGAGTGGCGAGTTGAAGGAGCGTCATGACGGGGGTTGTTACTGCTGCCCAGGAATAAGGCGGCAGGAACCGTTTCGTTGTGTGAGGGCGTGGGGCGTTAGGTTTTTGGTGCTGAGGCGGCTGGGACTTCTTCGACGCGGATGGTGTTGGCCCATTCGGCGACGAGGGGGTCTCGTTCTTCCATCGTCATCCCGGCATATTTCATAAACATCTGCGGACCTTTGCGGCGACGCCAGGTGAGATAGCCTAGGAAGTGCTCCCGGCAGATGCTATGCGTGCCGGCTGGGGCATACACTCTCGCTTGGCAGCCTTTGATGAGGCAGGTCAGATCGTGCATCGCGTACTCCGTTTGGTAAGACCCAGTATGCAGGACGGATGGGCTGATTATCAAACGGGTCGCCAGCTGCTTCGAGTCAGTGCCCCTCATTCGACGTCACAGTCCTCGACGAGGCGGGTGCCACGCGCGTTTCCCATCATCTGCCCGCCCAGTGAGCTCGGTCTTCTGCAAAAATCCTCTTGAAGTCTGGACGGGTGGCCAGTTACGGTACAGATTCCGCTGTGCGCGTGATCGAAGCCCAGGCGAGGTGCGTGATGCTGTTGCAGCTGATTTCCGTGCTGGGTGCTCTGATGGTGCTGTCAGCCTATGGCTTGATTCAGGGCGGGATCTGGCGTGAACTGGACGCGGGATATCTTGCGTTGAACATCGTCGGGTCGTTGCTGTTAGGGATCGTCGCGATTGAGGATCAGCGGGTCGGTTTTATTTTCTTGGAGTTTGCGTGGGCCGGCCTTGGATTGGTCGGCGTCGCCAGAGCCGTGAAGGCTCGGCGTACCGCGAGTTAACATGGT
>JANYEF010000302.1 GCA_025363325.1 Nitrospira sp.
GAATCGACGCACAACTGCCTCCGCAGGACGGCCCGATGATTTCCACAGCCGGACTGCTTCCAGTTTAAATTCTTTCGCCCAGATAAAGATGCCAAGAACCATTTCGGTCAGGCCGTTTGTCCCTCTGTGCACACGTTCTCATTTTTCCCCAGTTCATCATCCACCAGCAAGGATGTGGGAGATCTCGACTGCGGCCGTTGAGGTAGGCGCTTCGGATTCTACACCGCTCTTTAAGGGAGTGGCCGAGGCTGCCCTTTACTGCGCGCGTCGAACGAGCACATTCCTATCGTGCGCGTTCCGCGAGCAAGAAGGACACCTGGGCACTCCCTTTTCATCCCTCCAAGCTTGCTCGTTTCTCTCTAGGGATGGGGGCTGATTGATCTTCCACTGCGCGCGTCCAACGAGGGCCTTCGGAGGCCGCGCGTTGCGCGAGCACAGAAGATCACCAGGCTCCATCCCCTCCTCTGTTCTGCGAGCAAGAAGGGCACCTGGTCGAGCCCTTTCTCCCCTCAGATAGCTACTTGATTTTCCGTCTGGTGGGGCTTAGCCTAGCATTGGTCGAACGGATTATTTAAAGGATGCCCATGGCGAAGGTTACCCAATTCAAGATCGAGTTGGAACAAGAGGAAGATGGCCGCTGGATTGGCGAAGTACCGACATTGCCTGGCGTAATGGCCTATGGACAGACGAAGGCTGCTGCGCTAGCGGCTGTCCAAGCCTTGGCTCTTCGTGCAATGGCCGATCGTCTCGAACATGACGAGGCGGTACCTGAGGAGCTTCTGAGCGTCTCGTTCATTGCGGCATGAGCCGTTGGCCGTCGACCCAAGCCTCTCGTGTTCTCTCCGGACTCTTCCGCCTCGGTTGGCAGGTCAAACGAATCACTGGCTCTCATAAAATCCTGCAACGGACTGGGTGGCCTGATGTCGTCTTTGCTTTTCATGATCGTGACGAGATTGGCCCGCGTATGCTGGCCCGCCTATCCAAGGTGACAGGTCTCAAACCAGAAGACCTGTGAAAACACCTTTGAGTTAGATCCTGCTTCTTTTTCTCCTCAGGGATGGGGGCTGATTCATCTTCCACTGCACGTGTCTCATCGGCAGGCCAAGGCTTGGGTCGAGGTTATGTGTTGAAATGACGTCGAGTCAGAGTGGTGGTCGGTGCTCAACCTGAGCCTCAACCTTAGCCTTCTTCTATGGGGAATACCGAGACGTGGTTGGTATCTGTGACGTACTGGGCAGGAGGGCCGGCGCGTCCATCACGCGCCGGCCTGAACGAAAAAAACTAAAGCAAGCGCTACTTACCCGTGACTGTGTCCTTCAGTTTCATCCCCTCGCCCTTCATTTCTCCCGCGTTTTTCATGGCATCCTGCGCTTTCATATCCTTGGCGCTTTGTTTGACCTCACCGCCCTCTTTCTTCACGTTCTCGGCTTGCCCCTTCACGGTTTCAGCCTTCTTCTTCATGGCGTCCATGTCAACGGCCCATGCTGAAGCGGTGAGACCGATCACGAACACCGATAAGACAGCGCCTATTATGCTTGTTTTCATCTTCATCGATGTCTCCCTTTTGTTGAAATCACAGACCGTTGAGCTTGAAGGAGGCAGCGAACATGTCGCTGCCTCCTTCGGCGCATCGAGCCGTTACTTGACGATCACTTCAACGCGGCGGTTCTTGGCGCGTCCCGCTGCCGTGTTGTTGCTGGCGATCGGGTTGCTGTCCCCGTGGCCTGCGGCCGAGAGATGGCTGCTGACGCCGCCGTCCTTCAGTGCTTCAGCGGCACTATTGGCACGGGCATCCGAGAGTTCCTTGTTGGTGGGGAACTTCTTCTGCAACGGACCCTTGATCGCCACGTTGTCGGTATATCCCGCGACATGCACCTGCTTTTCCGGGAAGTCTTTGAGAACGTTGCCCACACGCTTCAAGGCATCGGTTCCGCCGGCCTTCAACTGGTCTTGCCCTGAATCATACAGCAGGCTAGAGGCCAGGTTGATCGTGAGCGCATCGCCGGATTGGTGGACCGACACCGTGCCCTTGGAAATTTCGGGTTGCAGAGCCTTGATCAAATTCTTTTCGGCTTTTGCGAGGCTGCCCTGGCTCTGATCCAGCTGGCTTCGTAGGTCGGCCACGCGAGCCTCACAATCCGCCAACTGCTTTTCGAGATCCGCGATCCGTTGTCTGGCAGCAGCCAGCTCGTCGGCCAGTTTGTTTTTGTCGCCGGCCATACCGCCCATCGCGGCGAGCTGTGCTTCCAAATCGGCGTTGCGCTGTTTCGCGGCAGCGAGCTGTCGTTCCAGATCGCTCGCACGGCTGTTGAGCGTACCGTTCTGTTTCTGTGCCGCGGCCAGTTCGTCGGCCAGCCGTTGACGCTCTTTTTCGAGAGCCGCGAGACGGGCGGCTGTATCCTTCGAGGCCGTGTCGGTCATATCCTTCGGCGCATTGTCAGCATTACACCGCACGTCAGACCAGGCCGTCCATTGGTGACTGGGATTACAAATAGGACTCTTATCCCAACTCGCACAGCCTGCCAACGCAACCAAGCTTGTTGCGAGGATAGTGGTTTTGAATGCCTGCATGATGATCTCCCCCTTCTGGATCGCACGGGTTATCTCTCGTGTGAGTCTTCCCACTCCCGCATCGTGGGAATCTCCTAGCAGAGTATATGCGGGCCTCCCAGAGACTCCTGCCGCATGACCGTTCGGCTACGACACAATGATCTCAACGCGGCGGTTCTTGGCACGACCCGCTGCGGTATTGTTGCTGGCGATCGGGTTACTGTCCCCATGGCCTGCGGCCGAGAGGTTGCTGCTCACGCCGCCGTCCCGCAACGCCTGAGCGGCACTATTGGCGCGAGCGTCCGAGAGCTCCTTATTGGACGGGAACTTCTTCTGCAACGCACCCTTGATCGCCACGTTGTCGGTATATCCCGCCACATGTACCTTCTTTTCAGAGAAGTCTTTGAGGACGCTGCCCACACGCCTCAAGGCATCGGTTCCGCCGGCCTTCAGCTGGTCTTGCCCAGAATCGAACAGCAAGCTGGAAGCCAAATTGATCGTGAGGGCGTTGCCGGATTGGTGGACCGACACCGTGCCCTTGGAAATTTCCGGTTGTAGCGCCTTCAGGAGGTCCTTCTCGGCCTTGGCCAGGCTGCCATCGCGAACCGCTAGCTGTCGTTCCAGATCGCTCACACGGCTGCTGAGTGAGCCATTCTGTTTCTGTGCCGCGGCCAGTTCGTCGGCCAACCGTTGACGCTCTTTTTCGAGAGCTGCGAGACGGGCGGCTGCATCCTTCGAGGCCGTGTCGGTCATATCCTTCGGGGCATTGTCGGCATTACACCGCACGTCAGACCAGGCCGTCCATTGGTGACTGGGATTACAAATAGGGCTCTTATCCCAGCTCGCACAGCCTGCCAATGCAACCAAGCTTGTTGCAAGGACGGCGGTTTTGAAGGTCTGCATGATGATCTTCCCTTTCTGGATCGCGCGGGTTATCTATTGTGTGAGTCTTCCCGCTCCCGCATCGTGGGAATCTCCTAGCCACGGAGGCGCTTAGTGGCGGCCTTTTAGCGCGTCGCGGATTTCCATCAATAATTTCTCTTCGTTGGTCGGCCCTGCCGGTGGAGCTGGCGGTGCTGGCGGCGCTTCTTTCTTGAAGCGGTTCATCTGCTTCACTAAAAGGAAGATTACGAACGCGATGATGATGAAGTCAAATGTGGCTTGAAGGAAGACCCCGTAATTGATGGTGGGAGCTCCCGCCGCCTTCGCTGCGGTGAGAGACGCCTGTGGCGTCCCTGACAGATTGAGGAAGAGACTTGAGAAGTCGACTCCGCCCGTCAGCAGACCGATGGGAGGCATCAGCACATCGCTGACCAGCGAGGAGACGATTTTCCCGAATGCTCCGCCCATAATGACACCGATTGCCATGTCGAGCACGTTGCCCTTCATGGCAAATTCTTTAAATTCTTTCAGCATAGTTTCTCCTGACGAGGATTTAGGGTGTACTGCATCGGCTACTGCCAGAACTACCGTTTCCTGGTCGTGTCGAAGTTGTATCCAAGGGTCCAGAGGTACATGTTGTCCGTATCCCCGGTGCCCCTCGCCGGGTTGCTGTTATATCGCGTCGTCACTTGGAAGCCACTTACGAACCCCTCGAATATTTTGAAACGGACGCCGTTGTCCATCGTCAAATAATAATTCTTGGAATTCTGTAACGACGGGTATCCTTCCTGGTAGTGATAGAACGTGACGCGATCATCTAAGACCGGCCAGTTGAGTTTGATCGACCAGCGGCCGCGGAGCGAGGCGGCATCGTCCGCGACCCGGAAATCTTCATTAAAGTAAGCAAGACCGGCTTCTGCGTACAACGTCATATCTTTCAAGATGCCCGAGAAATCTCCACGCTCGATAAACTGATAGCCAGGTCCTGTGGCGAGGGCGGT
>JANYEF010000335.1 GCA_025363325.1 Nitrospira sp.
AGATCGCTGCTCGTCGGGACGCTGACAGTTTGCTTGTAGCTGATGAGTGTGATGGCCTTGCCGAGCTCCAGCTGCCCGTCACCCAACCCATTGCCGTCCACAATCACCGCGGCAAGCATGAATGGATGGAGCTTGCACACGAAGACATACAGGCCCTCCGTGGTGAGTTGGACGCTTTTGGTCCCCCTGAAGGCGGACGGCTGGTCGAAGGGCATGTTGGCTGCTCCAGTCGGCCAGAGCAGACTCGTGAAGGTGTGGACCGTGTTGGTGGTGTCCATTCCCCTGTGGTGAATTCCATGTCCGTTGTTGATCTGGACAGTGTCACCCGGTTGGATGAGAGCCACAGACTCCGACTTAGCAACTGATTGGGGAACACAGCCTCCTACGGTAGTGTCAATGAAGGGGCTGACACACTTGAACCAAGGTCCCGGCTCGTCGGTGGCGATGAATTCAACTGTCTTGGCGGCTTGACTGGCCGGTACGGCGCCCACAAGGCTCAAGGCCAATAACGCGACCGCTCCGAGAATGGATTGCAATATCCGTCGCTTCTTCATAGGGACGTCCTTCTATGTTGGGCCACCTGCCTGTGGCTACAGTGTTGAAAAAAATACCGTCAAAAACTCGAGATCGGAACCAATGCTCCCTTCTTTGCTCCCTCCTTGTTAATGTGGCTGATATGACACAGACAGACAGACTGACTGCTGCTTGGCTCACTGTTCGTCATTTGTCGCTCGCGACGCGTTTCTCGTTAGGCCTTGAACAGTATCTTTACTTTTCTGCATCAGCTGCCCGCGCCCAGTCTTGCTCAATCAATTCCATCGCCCGCGCCCGGACTCGTTCGTCCTTATCCTCGTAGGCCAAGATCAACGGATCGACCGCACCTGGGGGCGCGGACTGTGCCCAAGCCTCCAGGGCACGGAGCCGGGTGCCAACATCCGGCGAGTCGAGTTCTTTGGCCATCCAAGCAGGCACAACTAGGGCGTCCAGCGAGTCAACTGGTTTAGAAGATGAGGCAGATACCGCCTGAGGGCTGTCCCCTTCTGGGACTGTCCCCCTTCCTGATATAGAACCTGTCCCATTTACCGATACCGAGGCAAGGGGCACGGGGCTCGCCGCCGGGGCGACCGGAGTCAATGGGTTGTTGCCTGGTGATGGATTCTGCTTGGAAAGGGGAGTTCCGTTCATGTTCGCGCGCGACTCAAAGCTCGGCGTATTGTCAGACGAAGCCGGTCCGCAGCCGGCCAGCCCCGCGAGAAACAGCAGGCTCAGGAGCAGCACGAGGTGCGGACTCAGCGGACGAAGGCACGGTCGTGATGGATGCATGGCCTCAAACCTTTCACATGTCCACAGCGATGAGAATATTTCCGGCGAAAATGCAAGATACAAACCAACGCTCTCGATCGTGAATTGTGTGGACCTACTCTCTATCTACGCTGACATTTGCAAAGTATTTTGGACCTACTCGAAAAATGAATGGAACAGAGAACGTAGAAATAGGAAATCTTGTGAATCATTTCAGATCCACGCTGTATCTGAAATGATTCTATTAGCGTTGTATCCGAAGAGCCATAAGGGCTCCTCTAAAAACTCTAAAAATGTCATTGGAATGAAGCACGGTTGAGCAACGCCTGCCAACTCATGCTGAGATCGACCAAGTTCGCAAGCTGGGAGCGCCCGCGGTGAATCCGATCGTCTTGCAACTGGCTATGGAAGCTGTTCTATAGCGATCTCATTTCTCCTGTGAGTCAAGATAATTTTCATGAGTAAACCATAATCGCGCACGGCAAACACCATGCCATGGCAGAACGGTGACTCGCTGGTAACGGCCTGTCGAGCTGGGTCAGCGTGAACGGGGCGAGCGAGGTGTCTGTGCAGCGCGGAGGAGATGGGTCATTGTGAGATGGCCCCATCACCAGTGCGCTTACAGGTAGCCTGGCTGATCCTCACCATGCGCGCGTCCGATCGGAAGGTCAAGGATCAGGTCCAAGTTGCAAGCCCTACCCCGTTACCTCTCTCTCCCTCTACCCCTGTGCTATCCCCCAGCACTTCCCACTGGCCCGCCTGGTTCGGTCATGCGCCAGGGATCGAGCAATTCGGTGAGGCGTTTTTCAGAGAGGACTTTTTGCTCTTTGGCCATCTGGCGCACGGTCTTGCCTGATTTGTAGGCGTCCTTGGCAAGTTTTGCGGCAGCCTCGTAACCGATCTCCGGTGCCAGGGCCGTGCACATGGCCAGACTCTCCTCGATCAAGCTCCGGCAGCGCTCCTCGTTGGCTTTGATGCCGTCGATACACTTAATCGCGAAATTGGCTGAAGCGGTCGAGAGGAGTTCGATGGATTGTAATAGATTATAAGCCATCACCGGCAGCATGACGATCAGTTCAAAGTTGGCCGCCTGCCCCCCCACTGTGACCGTCACATCGTTCCCGATCACCTGCGCGCAGACCATCGTCACGGATTCGGCAATCACCGGGTTGACTTTGCCCGGCATGATCGACGAGCCTGGTTGTGTCTCTGGCAAATTGATCTCCCCAAGCCCACAACGCGGGCCGGAGCCGAGCCAGCGAATGTCGTTGGCGATCTTCATGAGGCTTACCGCGATGGTCTTCAACTCCCCGCTCGCTTCGACCAACGAATCCTGAGTGGACTGCGCTTCAAAGTGATTCTTCGCTTCTTTGAACGTACAACCGGTCTCTTTCGAAATGATGGCCAGCACCTTAGCTGAAAACTTCGGGTGGCAATTGAGCCCTGTGCCGACTGCTGTGCCGCCGAGTGCGACCTCGCTGAGCGCGTCTTGTGAGCGCCTGACTCGTTGAATGCCTAATTCAATCTGCCTCGCGTACCCGCCGAATTCCTGACCCAACCGCACAGGCGTCGCATCCTGCAAATGGGTGCGACCGATCTTGACGATCTTGTCGAACTCTTTGGCTTTGCGAACCAGCGCTTTCTGCAAGCAGGTGAGTGCCGGAATGAGCTGCTGCTGCATCATCTCCCCGGCGGCAATGTGAATCGCAGTGGGAATTACGTCGTTACTGGATTGGCCCAAATTGACGTGATCGTTTGGATGCACCAGCTTGCTGCCTCGTGCTCCATCTAACAGCTCGGTGGCACGATTGGAGATCACCTCATTGGTGTTCATATTCGTCGAGGTACCTGAACCGGTTTGAAAAATGTCCACGGGAAACTCGGCATCGAGCCTGCCCTCGACCACTTCGGTCGCGGCCTGATTAATCGCATCCGCTGGCTTCTTGTCGAGGAGGCCCAGTGACTGATTGACCGTTGCGGCAGCTCGTTTGATGAGCCCCATCGCCCGGATCATGGCGCGAGGGAATCGCAAAGAACTGATCGGGAAGTTCTCGATAGCGCGGGCAGTCTGCACTCCATAGTAGGCAATGGCCGGAACGGCCAACTCGCCCATCGTATCGCGTTCAACTCTGGTTACAGGTGATGACTGAATCGCTGCCGCTGTGGGTATCTTCTTCATGCGTCCTACTCCAGTGTAAGGGTTCTTAGATGTATGTTGCGGGCGTCATGATAAGCTCAGCTCCCCTGCATGCACAAGGGTATTGGTCGATGGACAGGTCGCACATCATGGTTGACGCGTTCGCTGGTGCGAAAGGGGAGGAGACTCCTCGGGCCTTCACGCATGAAGGGAACCGGCTGATAGTGACCGAGATCCTGACTCACTGGTATACCGAGACGCACTGTTACTTCCGCCTTCAAGCAGACGACGGACATCGCTATGTGCTGCGGCAGGATCTGGACAAACTGATCTGGGAACTCGTGATGGGCGAAACGACCGACGGTGAGACGTAGGAGCCAAAAAGAAGAGGCCCGCCTGGGCGGGCCTCTGTTCAAACCGGATGAGATGGTTGCCGATTAGCCGACCGTGACTTCGATCGCTTTCGGCTTTGCCTTCTCGGACTTGGGCAGATGGAGATTCAGGACACCATCCTTGAATTCCGCCTTCACCTTCTCCTCATCGACGAGATCGGGCAATGTGAAACTTCGGACGAAGCTGCCATAGGAACGCTCCACCCGATGGTACTTCTTGCCTTTCTCTTCCTTTTCCTGCTTACGCTCACCTTGGATCGTGAGGACGCCGTCTTCCAGCGTCACCCTCACATCCTCTTTCTTCACATCAGGAATCTCCGCCTTGATCTGGTACCCCCCGTCCGTTTCGCTGACGTCCACGGATGGCACCCAGTCGGCGACGACCATCGTCTCCTTGCCGTTCGCCTGAGGCAGAGCTTGACGGCTAAACATCCGATTCAACCGATCCGACATGTCTTCGAGTTCACGAGACGGATCCCACCGTACGAGTGTCATATTAGACCTCCTTCTCATTCTTGTTGATTGTTTCAGACTGTCTGTTCGAGGGCGCGCCGACTCATTCGTCTAAGGTGATAGATAAGTCGGGCTGCCGCGGAGTCAAGGGGTGGGTGGCGCGTGAAGCTCGAGACAGGCGAGAAAGGCACGATCCGAAGTTCGAAGTTCCGGGTTCGAAGTTCCGAAAACCTCGAACTTCGGACCTCGAACTCTCGCTCCTCTCGCGTGTCTCGCGCGGCTTATCGTTGCTCGATGGGCACGTACGACCGGTTATGCTCACCGGAATAAATCTGGTCCGGACGGAACAGTTTATTCTCGCGAAGCTGTTCAAGCCAATGGGCAAGCCACCCCGACACTCGAGCCAGCGCGAATAACGGTGTGAACAGATCGGTCTCGATCCCCATCTTGTCGTAGACGATCCCGGAGTAGAAGTCGACGTTAGGATAAATCCCCTTCCCCTTCAGCAGCTCTTCTGCAACCCGCTCGACCTCTACGGCAACCTCGTACAACGGTGAGTTGCCACATTCCTTGAAGAGTCGTTCGCACAGACCTTGTAGGATTGTCGCGCGGGGATCTTTGACCTTGTACACCCGGTGACCGAAGCCCATCAGCCGTTGTTTCGCGCGGACTTGTTCTTCAAGGTACGATCGGGCTCTTCCTGGATCACCAATCTCCTTCAACATCTGCACAACTTCTTCGTTGGCCCCTCCATGCAGCGGGCCTTTCAAGGCCCCAATTGAGGATGCGACGACCGTATAGGGATCGGCCAGCGTCGAGGCGGTGACCATGCCGGTGAAGGTTGAGGCATTCATCGTGTGCTCAGCATGGAGAATCAGACAGTCGTCGAAAATGTCACTCCACAAAGGAAGTGGCTCCGTCTCGGTCAGCATGTAGAGGAAGTTTTCTGAAAATCCAAGATCGTCGCGCGGTGGAATGTACTCATTCCCATGCCGCAGTCGTGCCCAGGCCGCGACGATCGTGGGCAGTTTGGCCACGAGACGAACGGCAGACCAATAATTATTATCGACGTCTTGTACATTCCGGCCAGGGTAAAACATGCCCAAGGCGGCGACCGCGGCTTGCAAGGCGTCCATGGGATGGCCCTGCTCCGGAAGACATTTCAGCAAATCCACAATCTTGAACTTGATGCGGCGGTGATGGACGATGTCCTCGTGCCATCGCGCGAGTTGCGGTTGCGTGGGGAGATGTCCAAATAGTAACAGATAGGCGGTTTCGAGATAGGACGATCGCAGGCAAAGTTCTTCGACGCGGATGCCGCGATATTCCAACACACCGCGTTGCCCGTCCACATCGCTAATTGCGGACTTGGCTGCGGGTACGCCGGCGAGCCCCGGCATGAAATCATGTGGCATAATCGTACTCCTTCCCTGAGTGACAGGATACATGAAGAGCCGCCACAGTTTATCATGTTTGAAATGGCTGGATCTTGAAATGGCTCTTATCGGTTGGCATACTGAAGTTGCCAGCCGTTCACGATTGGAGAATGACACATGTCCCTGCGGGTCATGACTCTCGTCGGAGGTCTCGTTCTTGTTCAGGGGTTCATGATGTTCTGGCCGTCACCGGCAACGACGTCACAGCCACAGTAGGTCAAGCCGATCGGTACAAATGCCGTGAGCCACGGGGAAGTTCGTCTGCCGGCCAGCCAAGATTTCGTATGGACCGTCCGGATTCCGTAGGATATGCAGAGGAGGTGCGCGATGACTCCGCGTCTGTCCTTACTACTCGCGCTGTTCGGTCTCATCGCGATGGGGACAGCCTCCTGGGTCCAGGCCGACGGCGAGATTCTTGTTTTTGCCGTCGTGAGTGAGGTGCCAAAAGATAAGGCGCGAGTGTCGGCGAAGGTCTCGGTGAATGATGCAGTGTCAGATATGAAGCTACTCGCGGGGGAGACGATCCTGAATAATCTGATTTGGAAAAAGCTCGAAATCTGTCATGCCATGAAGCTTGAAGGATACAAAGTTGCTGAAGGTTTTCAGGTTGTGACGGTGCATGTGATCGACGCCAGCATGCTGCCGATGTCCTTACAGTCTTTTGCGGGCGATTGCTTGATTAAGAAAGCGATCGAGATCGCGCCACTGGTCGACTAGTTGGGACGGGTTAGGCGCACCGGCATTCCGGACAAGAGGTGGGCTCTTCTGCTGCCTCACACTCTTCGGCGGTTAGCGGGAAGAGTTGTTCGCACTGCCGGCAGGGACGAATTTCGAAGTAGGCGGTTCCCTTGTCGTCGATGTCGGTGGGCAAGAGCAGCTCCAGCGGGTCATATCCGATCGCGCCGCCGTCGGAAAATTTGACGATGGCCAGGCGGTCGTTAAAGACCTCGAAGGTTCCTTCCTGCCCTTTTCGGGCCAATACATGCCCGAGGACAAACACCGGCTGTCCCTTGCGCTTCGTGCGGAGGTCTCGCAGGGTGTGATGGGTGTCCGTCGCGCAAGAGAATTGGCCGGTGGAGCTGGTTCCGAAGATTGGCGTTGGCATAATGGACGTTCACGGGAATAAGATGAGACCCATGTATCACACGGGTAAAAATGGCGTCAAGGCGGACGAGACGCTAAGACAAGGAGTTTGAACATGGTTGAGATGACGATTTACCAGAAACCGACCTGCAGCACATGCCGTCAGGCGATGCAGCTGTTAAAAGAGAGCGGCAAACCCTTCACGGCCATTAACTACTACGAGAAGCCCTTCACAAAGGCGCAACTCAAAAGTCTTTTAAAGAAGGCAGGTCTCTCGCCGAAGGATATTCTTAGAACCAAAGAAGATATCTACAAGGAGCTCTGTTTAGCGAAAAAGAATCTTTCAGATGATGAATGGCTTGATGTGCTGGTGGCCCATCCGGATCTCATTCAGCGTCCGATTGTCGAAAAGGGAGAGAAGGTGATTCTGGCCAGGCCGGCGGAATCGGTGAAAGAGCTTCTCTAGCATCTAGGCCTACATTCCGTATTCTCCACTCGCGACAATTTTTCCTGATCCGGTATGAGACCGTGGTGACGGAGCACTCGCCACCGGTCCACGTTTCACGACGTTCCCTCCTATCCCCTTAGCCTCATAGAGGGCGCGATAGGCCGATTTAATCACCAGAGTCATTGTCGCGCTGTCGCTGATTTTTTCCGCTACGCCGATACTCAGGGTGATCGGGAGTGCTCGGTCGCGTGATCCGAACTTCTTGGCCCCTCGCTGCGCTTCCCAGACCCGATCTCGTCCTCGGAGGAACAGACCAATGGCTTCGATCGTTGTCCGGATGGTTTCCTGGGTCACCAAGGTTTCTGTGGCGGATGTTCCAGGAAACAGTATGGTGAGTTCCTCTCCGGTTGTTCGGAAGACCTGCCCCTCAACACAGGCGGCCTGTACTCTGGGTGCGACCCGTTTCAGAATCTGTTCGCTGACTGGTTTCCCGTGGGTATTGGCATACTGGGACAGCTGGTCGATGCTGATGACTGCGAGGGAAAATCTTTTCCCGAGCTGCCCGACCGCTTCTTCATAAGCCAGGCGACCAGGAATGCCGGTGAGCTCGTCGCGGTAGGTCCGCTGATAGAAAGCTTGAAGCAATGTGACGAAGAGAATCAGTCCAGCCGCCATGAAAAAGTTTGTCGGTTGCCAGCCGTAGCGGCTCGTATGATAGGCCACGAAAACGGCAAACAGCGCCCAGATTGCCCCGCCCTCCAATGGGTCACGATGAAGAGCAAATCGTATGAAGTGCAGCATCAATGCTGTGGCAAAGGCAAACAGCGCCGGCTGTGGAATCGGCGTCCATTCCGTGTACAGCGAGGGGATGTACTCCCGCGTGAAGGAAGAGGCCAACTCATGCTGATCAGGAAGACAGAGCCAGAGCAGCAGAAAGGGTTGGACCAAAACGAGTACCACACGCGCTACGCCACGAAGCGTCGAGAGAGAATCTTCTTTGAGGATAGAAAAGGCCAACAGGTTGAGATGTGGTGAGGCGTCGTCGACCGACGCTCCGCAGCTCGCGTCGGTCGGCGCAGCGGCGAGCCAGGTGCCATCGGCGGTCCCGCTGCCGCCCACGGCGATCTCGAGCGAGCCGGAGGTCGC
>JANYEF010000336.1 GCA_025363325.1 Nitrospira sp.
GAGAGGCGACAGCGCCGTTTGTGGTATAGACCCCTTTGCCGTTCATCCACTCGGCAAAAACAGGATCAGGCAGCCCTCGAGGATCCGGCGGCGCAAACGTAGCGCCCTTCAGAATTGAGAAATCCTCTGCCATCTCACTCACGACACCAACTTCATAACGGTCCTGAAGGTTCAGCCCAACCCCTGCAAGCGGTACTTCCACCTTGATCCCATGCTTTTCTAGCTCAGCTGTTGGCCCAATGCCGGAGAGCATCAGCAGCTGAGGCGTATTGAACGCTCCGCCAGATAAAATGACTTCACGACTAGCCCGAACGGTCCGCCGTACTCCAGCCTGCGGGTTGGGATCAGCGTGAGGATCGGCTCGATAGAGATGTTGACCATCTAAATACTCCACCCCAACTGCCCGCTTCCCGCCACCAGGAAGATCCTCAAACAACACCCGCGTCGCTAACGCGTGCAACGTGATCGTAAGATTATTGGGACAGGCGTCATGAACTCGGCGCACGTACTCTCGAACCCCAATTCGCTTACCCTCGTTCGTCGAGAGCGGGGTAAAGACGAGACCTTCGGGACTCTGATTTGTCTCACGCCATCGCCAGTCGTTCGGATCCAGATGGCCTTCCAACTTCACTTTCAGGCGTGTCCAGAGATTGCCCACGTGTAGGAGAGATTCTTTTGCTGCTGCGCGGAGAATCCGTTTGAGTGGTCTGTCTCCGATCACGAGAAAGGGATCGGCGGTATTCGTCGTCAGCCAACCAGAAAAACCATGGCGCGTGGGATTGTCCCCTGGATGTGAAGGCGCATCGACATACTGGCATCGTTCCAGGCGTTCGAAGTACTTCCGCATGTTGCGATCAGACCACGATGGATCGCCCATCAATGTGGCAATGTCATCCCAATCACTCTTGTGCGGATAGATGGTGATCATCGCATGGTGAGAGGTGCACCCCCCGAGAGCCCCGGCCCTTGGGTAGAGGACTCCCCCTTCTTGCTGTTGATATTTGTCGTCGTGAGCCTGTTGTGTTTCTGATTCATAATGCCGCACGAAAAAGTTCCATTTCTGCGGATCATCCTCCGATGCCAATCCATGGAATGCGGGAACCTGATAGGTGAACGATTCCTCATTACTGCCCGCTTCCAACAGCAACACCCGGTGGCCTGCTTTGGCAAGGTTGGCTGCAAGTGGGCCCCCTCCGGCTCCTGACCCTACAATAATGTATTCATAGGCTGGATCGCCGTCAGGAGATGCACAGTAGATAGGCGGCATGGCTGGAGCTGCGTCTTTCTTCCAAAATGACGTGCATCCGCTCATCCACACCGCAAAGCTAGAAGCGAATGCTCCACATAGTTTCCCAAACGTTCTCCGGGTCAATAGACGATCTGTCGGAGGCCCTTGATTACGCTTCATGACTCATTTCCCTCTCCGTGGTCGTGACCCAAAACACAAAAACGTGGCCACGTGCACCGGCGTACGTTTTGGGGCAGTCTGCAAATTGCTGCGATCACAATATTTGGCTAGCGGAGCTGTGGCAAAGACTTTAGACCCCCCTAGGTTCTCGCTCCAAGCGCAACACTTTAGGCGGATTCGCAAGAAAAGACTGTCCTCACTAGCGGAGAAGAAGAGGTTTCGAATTATTCCCTTCTTGCCACAGAGATGCCGCCGCTACTCTCGCGATTATTAATATGGGGCAATAAATGGGCCACATCGCTCCATGATAACGGCAACCCAAACGCATTGATTTTATAGCATCTGATGAGCAAAGAACATTGCCAATGTGTATCGGATCTAATACCAGGTATTTTTTTGTAGATACACTGTGTGTAACAGTAATCAGTTGCATGACCAGAATCCGACACTGCGGATGTTCATGCGATGGAGAAAATATCAAGAGGCAGCTCCGGTTGTGATATTACTGAACGAGGCTATTGAGGGGTGGGCCGAAAACTGTTCCAGGAACCATTGATCGCCCATTATTAGGTAGCTTCACATGGAGGGCCCCATGCTTGAACTCAGACCGACGTGCGAGCATTGCAACAGGGCGCTGCCGCCGGAGTCGCTTGAGGCGCGCATCTGCTCGTATGAGTGCACCTTCTGCGCGGCCTGTGTCGAACAGGTTTTGGGAAGTGTCTGCCCAAATTGCGGCGGCGGATTTGTTCCTCGACCGATTCGGCCTTCGACGAATTGGAAGGGTGACAACTTCCTGGGGAAAGATCCGGCGGGCACGAAGGTGAAACACCGGCCGGTTGATCCGGTGGCGCATGCGCGGTTCTCGGCCAAGATTAAGGTGATCCCACCTGAGAAACGATAGTGTGTGAGAGCTGAAAAATGTTCCAGGAGCCAGTGATTGCTCCAGGAACCTTTGATTGTTCGATGGTGTATTATACGGATAGGAAATTGAAGATCTGCATCTTATGCGGATCCATCCAATCATTATTAGGCCGCATGAACCATACCATTTGACTGGAGGTGAATTGAGTAAGAAGCGGCGAATCGACTGGCGGCCTGATTGAGCCGATGCTGGACCATCACCCTCACTAGAAGGAGGATGCCATGGCGAAAGTGGTTTGCGTACTATACGACGATCCCGTAGAAGGATACCCGCGCTCTTACGCCCGTGATGGCGTTCCCAGTCTGGAACGCTATCCGGACGGGCAGACGCTACCGACCCCGCAGGCGATCGATTTCACGCCAGGGGAGCTTCTGGGTAGTGTTTCCGGGGAACTCGGTCTGCGCAAATTCGTCGAGGGGTTGGGCCATACGCTGATCGTGACCTCCGACAAGGATGGCGCGGACTCCGTTCTTGAACGGGAACTGCCAGACGCGGAAATCGTGATCTCCCAACCGTTCTGGCCGGCCTACCTGACGGCCGCGCGAATCGCCAAGGCGCCCAAACTGAAGCTGGCCATCACGGCGGGGATCGGCTCGGACCATGTCGATCTTCAGGCCGCGATGGATCGGGGCCTCACGGTCGTCGAAATCACCTACAGCAATAGCATCAGTGTCTCCGAACACGTCGTGATGATGATCCTCTCCCTGGTACGCAATTACATCCCATCATACCAGTGGGTGGTCAAGAAAGGCTGGAACATCGCCGACTGCGTCGCGCGGTCCTACGACCTGGAAGGGATGGCCGTCGGGACGGTGGCCGCTGGGCGCATCGGACTGGCCGTTCTGAAGCGACTGAAGCCATTCGAGGTCCATCTGCACTATACGGACCGGCACCGGCTGCCGGAGGCGGTCGAGCAGGAACTCGGCCTGACCTACCATCCCACCGTAGAGTCGATGGTGTGCGTGTGCGACGTAGTCACGATCAACTGCCCGCTGCATCCCGAAACCGAGCACATGTTCGACGACACGCTCATCGCCAAAATGAAGCGCGGCGCGTACCTCGTGAATACGGCGCGCGGCAAGATCTGCGACCGCGATGCCATCGCGAGGGCGCTGGAGAGCGGGCAACTGGCCGGCTACGCGGGCGACGTCTGGTTCCCCCAACCGGCGCCCCAGGATCACCCTTGGCGGACCATGCCTCACCACGGAATGACGCCGCACACGTCTGGCACGAGCCTGTCAGCGCAGGCACGCTACGCCGCAGGGGTCCGCGAGGTTCTGGAGTGCTGGTTTGAAGGCCGTCCCATCCGCGAGAACTACCTGATTGTCGATAGCGGCACGCTGGCCGGGGCTGGAGCCCATTCCTACAGCGCCGGCAATGCAACCGGTGGCGCGGACGAGGCGGTACGGTTCAAAATGAGGGCACCGGGGTCGGACTCGAATTAACTATCCTTCCGAATCTCGGTGGTCGAGTCGCAGCCTAGCAATGGCTTGCAGGCGACCGCTAATAGCCCCCGCTCTTCCTCGCGGCGGCTATCAGCGGCGCCTGAAGCCTAGCGGTAGGGCGCACTACCCATTCACAAACCCAACATAATCGTCCCCTACAGCCACCAACCCAAAGAAGATCACTCATGGTTCAACTTAAACCCCTTGATGAACACGTCCCGATTTTTCACCAGCTCAATGCCGACGTGTCGCCGGTTGTTCTCGTGAACGTGTTCACCGTTTTGGAATCAGACATTCCGGCGCTGCTCAAAACGTGGGAGGACGACGCGAACTGGATGAAGAAGCAGCCGGGCTATATCTCAACACAGTTACATCGTGGCATTGCTGGTAGCACGGTGTTCATGAACTACGCCGTGTGGGAATCGGTCGCTCATTTTCGCGCGGCTTTTACCCATCCAGATTTCAAGAAGGCCCTAGCAGTCTGCTGAAAAACCCCTCGCAAAGCGGTGCGTAATATGATTCTCTGTTTTCAGGAAGAACGGAGGGTCACTCATGCGCGGAACATTTGAAGATCAGGGACGAGTATTTTCGTATATTTCGCCAGAGCAACGG
>JANYEF010000338.1 GCA_025363325.1 Nitrospira sp.
GGGTGGCCCTCTGCCGTCTCATGATCCAAGAACCCGACATCCTGTTACTCGACGAGCCGACGAACCATCTCGATGCCGAGTCTGTGCAATGGCTGGAGCAGCATCTTCAGCAATACAAAGGCACAGTCATCGCCGTCACGCACGATCGCTACTTCCTCGATAACGTCGCCGGCTGGATTCTCGAACTCGATCGCGGCCATGGCATTCCCTTCCAGGGGAACTACACGTCCTGGTTGGAGCAGAAGCAGGTGCGGCTGGAAAAAGAAGAAAAAACAGAATCGAAGCGCCGCAAGAGCTTGGAGCATGAGTTGGAATGGATCCGCATGTCGCCGAAAGGCCGTCAGTCGAAGGGCAAAGCGCGGCTCAACCGGTATGAAGAATTGGTCAATCAGAAACAGGAAGAGCAGGCCGCCGATTTGGAGATCTACATCCCACCGGGCCCACGGCTGGGCGATGTGGTCGTCGAAGCCCAGGGCCTCAGCAAAGCCTACGGGGACAAGGTTCTCTATGAGAATGTGAACTTCAGTCTCCCCAAGGGCGGTATTGTCGGCGTGATCGGTCCGAACGGCGCCGGCAAGACGACGATGTTCCGCATGATCATCGGGAGCGAGAAGCCGGATGCGGGAACGATCAAGATTGGCGAGACGGTCAAGCTGGGCTACGTGGACCAGGACCGCAGTCTGGATCCGAACAAGTCCGTCTACGACATCATCTCTGAGGGCCAGGATACCATTATGCTTGGCAAAGCCGAAGTCAACGCCAGGGCCTACTGTGCCCGGTTCAACTTCGCGGGCACCGATCAGCAGAAGAAGGTGAAGGACATCTCCGGCGGCGAACGCAACCGGGTACACCTGGCTCGTATGTTGAAAGAGGGGGCGAACCTCATCATCCTCGACGAGCCGACCAACGATCTCGACATCAATACCTTGCGCGCCCTGGAAGAAGGATTGGAACGTTTCGCCGGCTGCGCCGTCATTAGCAGTCACGATCGCTGGTTTCTCGACCGGATTGCGACCCACATTATGGCATTCGAAGGCGACAGCAAGGTGGTCTGGTTCGAAGGGAACTACAGCGAGTACGACGCGGATCGGAAGAGACGCTTGGGCAAGGAAGCAGACCAGCCGCACCGGATTAAATACCGGAAGCTGACCCGGTAGTAATCCATCTATTATGGCACCTCGCGCGATCATCACCGGGGCGGCGGGATTGATCGGGCAGTACCTCGTGAAGACCGCTCCGAGGTGGGCGCCTGAATGGGATGTGCGGGGACTCACCCGAACCGACCTTGATCTCACCGATCGTCCGAACGTCGAACGCACGTGGGAGTCCATCAAGCCCAGCGCGGTGGTTCATTGCGCGGCGCTGAGTCGTACGAAAGACTGTGAGCAAGACCCTGAAAAAGCGCGTCGCATCAATGTAGAGTCCACCGCGTATCTCGCCAAGCTTTCGCAAGATATTCCCTTCATCTTCCTGTCGAGCGGGGAAGTCTTCGACGGGAAGACCGGCTGGTACAGCGAGTCGGATGAGCCAAACCCGATCAACGTATACGGCCAGACCAAGCTGGAAGCCGAGCAGGCCGTCTTGCAGAATCCCAGACATACCGTCGTTCGGATTGTCCTGACTGCCGGAACTTCGGAGACTGGCGACAGGAGTTTTGTCGAAGAGATATGTCGGACCGCTAAGGCCGGCAAAGACGTAACGCTCTATGCTGACGAATTCCGCTGCCCGCTTCCTGCTGGGGTCATCGCCCGAGTCATCTGGGAATTGATCGATCGCAAGCAGCCGGGTCTCTATCACCTCGGCGGGAGCGAACGGCTTTCGCGCTGGGAAATCGGTGAAACCTTGCTGCCCTGGTGTCCGGAGTTGAAAGGCCACCTGATGAAAGGATCCGCAAAGAACCACGTTGGGAGTCCCCGGCCCGCCGACCTCTCGCTCCGCTACGGCAAGATCCAGGGCCTCCTGTCGTTTCGCATTCCGGGGTTTCGTGAATGGCTCGCCGGACGTTCACGCCGAGGTGTGGACTTGTGGGATTACATCGCGCCATGACTACCGATCCGTTCACGCTCGTCCTGACGGCTTACCTTGTAATGGTCGCAGTCATGGTGGGCCTATGGGTCCTGCAACTTCGAGTGCGCAATGCCTCGATTGCGGACGTCGGCTGGTGTATGGGTCTCATCGCGGTCGTGCTGTGGTACGCCATGGAGGCCACCGGAGAGGCTGAGCGGAAAATCCTCGTGGCTGTTTTTGTCGTGCTCTATGCGGGGCGATTGGGATTCTACATCCTCCTCAACCGGGTGATCGGTAAGATGGAAGATGCTCGCTATCGGCGCCTGCGCGAGCAATGGGGTGGGTCTGAACGGCTCAAGATGTTCGGGTATTTTCAACTGCAAGCGCTGGCCGTGGCGGTCTTCTCCCTCCCGTTTCTGGTTCTGATCCAAAGCCCACGACAACCATTCGCGCTGATCGAGCTTGTCGGGTTGCTGATCTGGGTAGTCGCGGTTTCTGGGGAAGCCATGGCGGACCGGCAGCTCGCGCAATTCCGATCCAAGTCGTGGAATCGCGACCGGGTCTGTCGCAATGGATTCTGGCGGTACTCACGCCATCCGAATTATTTCTTCGAATGGTTGCACTGGTGGGCCTATGTCGTTATGGGGGTGAGCACGCCTGGATGGCTCCTGACCTGGATCGGACCGGTGGGGATGGGGTGGGCGCTGCTGAAAGTGACGGGCATTCCCTGGACGGAACGACAGGCCCTCGTGAGCCGGGGAGAGGACTATCGAGAGTACCAACGGACGACGAACGAGTTCTTTCCCTGGTTTCCTCGTGGCTCGCGGTGAATGCAGAAAAAGCGCGTTACCGAGATCCTGTCCCTACCAATTCTCAGGGCAGCTTGTCTCTCACCTGATCCAGAAACCGAATCAGCCTGGCCCGCGAGGTTGCGTCTATCGTTTGGATCTCCCACCCGGCATCACATCCAGAAGACCAGCGAACGATAGCGGATTCAATGAAGAGGTACTTGGACTCTTCCCCATCGGGGGGCAGCTCGATATAAACCGGCATCACCATTCCCTGTGTGACTGGCTGGTCTCCCGTTGCTCGCCAGCCGGATGCCGACAGATCCCAGAGATGCCCTTTCCCCATGGAAACTCTCGCCATGGTAAAGAAAGGGATGACGGACCGAAATGCGCTGCCCCGCTCGAACGGCATAGTTCTTGGCCACCTTGTCCTCCCTGGAATCGCTCGTACCTCAATTGAGCACTGCGAGCCTGGTGTGTGCGGTCTCGGCCTCTTTGCTGGTTGGATAGAGACGGATCACATCTTCGTATAACTGCTTCGCATGGGGCAGGTTCATCTGGCGCTCTTCGAACTCGGCGGTCTCTAGTAGTTCCTTAGCCTTGTCCCCAGAACAATTCAGTAACAGAATGCAGCAGAGGGCGCAGACCATGAATCGTGCGTTCATCGTAGTTGTTCTTTCCGAGGCATCCTAGCGGCTTGATGCATTGCTGTCCACCCGGCTAGATCGTGATCTGAGTGAATCGATGCCGTAGCGGGGCACTGCGATGGCTTCGCTTCGACAATGCGGGCAGCGGCTGGGTCTCGTCAGACGTCGGCGGTCACAAAAGACAAAGTCACAGTCCTGACAGCATGCCGGGTCTAGGATGAACCGCCTTGTCTTGTCGCGCGCGAGGGTTTTCACCACGTGGGTCAGGTGCTCCTCGACCTGTCGCTCGGGAATGCCCAGCATCTGTGCCAACTGGTAGGAGGATAGCCTGGTGTCCGTGATCCAGTCGATGATCCGTTGACGCGGCGTGCGTTCGGGAGGCAACATGGCGGGCCATCGTAGGGGAGAGGCCCAAAATAATCCAGACCCTAAGCCCCTGATTTCGTTGTTGCTGATTAGGAAAATACTCCCTAGCAGTCTGCTGAAAAACCCCTCGCAAAGCGGTGCGTAATATGATTCTCTGTTTTCAGGAAGAACGGAGGGTCACTCATGCGCGGAACATTTGAAGATCAGGGACGAGTATTTTCGTATATTTCGCCAGAGCAACGG
>JANYEF010000340.1 GCA_025363325.1 Nitrospira sp.
GGTTCATCGCCCGCACCGAACAAGTCTTGTGCCGCGTCGTGAGACGTGTCCACGGCGAGGTGCCACCGGGCACCATGTGGCAGGGGCGGCACATGAAAGGCGACCGCCTCAGCGCTGGCATTGAACATGACGTATAACGCCTGGTGCTCGCCTTCGTGGATCAGGCAGGCCAGCTGCTGTTCCTTCGCCTCCGTCCAGTGCGGCGATCCCCCGTGGGAATCAAACCAATGGATCTCGGCATCCGTATAGAATTGCTCCGTACTCAGCATCGGATGTGCACGACGAAAAGCGATCATGCCGCGCGTGAATCGATACATCTCCTGGTGCCGTTCCAGAGATCCCCAGTCACACCAACTGGTCTCGTTGTCCTGGCAGTACGCATTATTGTTGCCGCGTTGTGTGCGGCGAAATTCGTCCCCTCCCAAGAGCATCGGCACGCCGCGTGAGATGAAGAGGGTCAACAGGAAATTCTTGATCTGGCGTGTCCTGATGGACTCGATCCGGCCATCCACTGTCTCACCTTCCGCGCCGTAATTCTCGCTGAAATTGTCGTGCGCCCCGTCCTGGTTGTGTTCTCCGTTGGCTTCATTGTGCTTCTGCCGATAGCTCACGAGATCCTGCAACGTGAACCCATCGTGACAGGTGACGAAATTGATGCTGCTCCCGGGGCCTTTGCCGGACGTGGAATAAATGTCGGCGCTGCCACAGAGACGTTGGGCGAATAGACCAAGACACCCCTCGTCTCCTCGCCAGAACCGTCTGACGTCATCACGATACTGCCCGTTCCACTCTGCCCAGCGGCGTTCGGAGAAGCTCCCGACCTCATAGGCTCCGGCGGCATCCCACGCCTCGGCGATAATCTTCACATCCCGTAAAATCGGGTCCTCCGCGATCCGTTCGAGCAGCGGGGGATCGGGCAGCAAGTTGCCGGAACGGCCCCGACCGAGCACCGAGGCCAGGTCAAACCGAAATCCATCGACATGCATCTCCACCACCCAATAGCGCAACGCGGTCAAGATGTGATCCCGCACGACGGGATGGTTGGCATTAATGGTGTTGCCCGTCCCTGTGTAGTCCCGATAGTTCCGTTTGTCGTCCGCCAGCATGTAGAAGATCGAGTTCTCAATCCCGCGGAAACACAGCGTGGGCCCCATTTCATTCCCCTCGGCCGTATGATTAAAGACCACGTCCAGGAAGACCTCGATACCTGCCCCGTGAAAGGCCTGAACCATTTCCTTGAACTCCAACGTCTGCTGACCCATCCCTCCCGCACTGCTGTAGGAGGCTTTTGGCGCACAGAAGACGACGGGATCGTAGCCCCAGTATTTTCTGAGTGGCTGGCCTGTGTGCGGATTCACGCCGATCACCTGGTGTTCATTGAACTCCTGCACGGGCATCAATTCTATGGCCGTCACTCCCAGTTCTTTGAAATAGGGGATCTTTTCCGTGAGACCTCGGTACGTGCCGGGATGCGTCACCCCGGAACTGGGATGGATCGTGAAACCACGCACGTGTGTTTCATAAATGACCGTCTTCGACCAGGGATGCCTGGGCCGACGGTCCCCATGCCAGTCAAAGTATTCCTCCCTGAACACGCATTTCGGCATGGCGCCGGCATTATCGACGGTCGAACACCCCGCGTCTCCGTCGGGCACAGACGGATCGTATCCCCGAGACGGACCGAACTCCCAGGTGGGCAACCTCGAAATCGCCGTGGCGAAGGGGTCCAGGAGAAGCTTGTTGAAATTGAACCGATGGCCGTCCTTGGGTTGATATGGGCCGTCCACGCGATAGGCATAGAGTTGGCCAGGGCGAATTCCCTCAACCCAAACATGCCATACATCACCAGTGCGGTTGCGTGCGGGATCCAGATCAATCACCTTGGTAGCCGTGGCATCGTCGGGACGATCAAACAACTCTAGCCGAACGCGGCTGGCGTGTCGGCTGAAGAACGCAAAGTTCACGCCTTCGCCACGTGCGTAGGTTCCCAGAGGCAGGGGCACACCCACTCGAACATCAGTACGTTCGCATACCGCGCTCACATACTCATGCAGAGGGCGTTCGGACGTCGTCAGACTCATGGTCGCGTGTGACTGTTCTGCGGTCTGGCCTGATACGGACGGCATCAGGCCTATTGGCTGTTCCAGTTTGCTCAGTCTTTTTGACGTGTTCATAGGCGGTCTTCTGTTGTCCTTCTCCCGTTCGAAGTTTCGTCACCGCTGCCAGAGAATGGGATCGAGTTCCAGAGGTACTGCCACACCAACGCAGTGC
>JANYEF010000352.1 GCA_025363325.1 Nitrospira sp.
CCGTTGCGGGGCACCAAGCATCTTCTGCCCGGAGTCCCACCAGAGATGATCCCCCGTAAAAAGGAAGCGGTTCTTATAGAGAAGGGCCATGCTGCCTGCCGTGTGGCCCGGCACAGGAATGATCTGAAACTGCGGCATGACCTGTATACTGTCATCCCCCTCAATAATCCATTCCGCATCAGGAACCGCTTCGACGTCCGCCTGATGAATCATCCGTTTCGCCCCGAAGTGGGCGGCATACTTCTCTGCATCGGCCACATCGTCTTTATGCGTGAGGAAGATGTAGGCGATGCCGCCCCTTTGTTCGAACGTCTCGACCAGATGCTTGATATACCGAGGCGAATCGACGAGCCAGTTGCCGTCCGGATGTTCGATGAAGAAACTATTCGCACCGAAGGATTTCTCGGCGTTGAAGCCACAGTATGAGACGCCGCCCTCCAGATGGAGCGGGAAGCTCGCCATGGCGTCCTGCATTCGTAGCTTGTCGCTGTGCTCGGTGCCGATCGACCCGACCGGGCAGGCGAGGAGCGCTTGATAGGCCTGATGCATAGGCCCTTCATCGGTCGGCTGTTGAGTAACTGCGGAGAAACCACCGACATCCTCAAAGCTCGTCGGCGCCAACTGCCGACAGGTATCGCAATTAATACAGGTCGCATCGACGTAAAAGTTGCCGACAACGTTGGAGTCGAGTCGTTTTGTCTGATCAGCCATGGCGCAACCTTTATGCGTTGATGCCTAACAGGATGCTCAAAAAGTCTGCCAGCGGCGTTCTCGCATCGCTCAGAGGCTCAACGTACCGAAGCGTACGCCTCGCCTCTTCGCTCGCTGCGGCCTTGCTGAACAGCCTTTTTGAGCATCCTGCGTGAGTGCTCTTCTCTTGCCCTGAATGGTTTTCCCTCAACCTGCTAACGCCTTCTTGGCTTCCTTCGCACGATCGGCCGCCCGCCAAAGATACCAGGCTGCGGCGGTGCGATAGGGTTTCCATCGTTCACCGTACCGGAGCACCGCTTTGGGCGTCGGCATCGAACGCCGACCATACGCGACACGAAACCCGTTGCGCACGCCGAAATCGTCGACCGGCAGGACATCAGGACGGCCCAACTGGAAGATCAGTAGCATCTCGACCGTCCAGCGTCCGACGCCGCGCACGGCGATGAGCCGCTCGACAATGGCCTCGTCGTCAAGCTTCCTGACAATCGCGCCTGTCGGCACGGTGCCATTGAGCGTTTTGGCAGCCAGATCGCGAAGCGCCGCAACCTTGGCTTGTGAAAAGCCAGCGCCACGAATCGCCTGCTCGTCCATCGCGAGCAGATCGCTTGGTTGAGGGAAACGTCCTGTCGGAAACAAGGCCACAAACCGGCGCAAAATGCTCTCCGCCGCCCTCTCGTGCAATTGTTGATGGGCAATCGCTCGTGCCAACGACTCAAACGGAGACCGCTTCGATCGGAGAGTCAAGGTGAAGGGACCCACCTCACGGATCAACCGACGCATGACCGGATCCGTCTTGGACAGATGCCTGGTTTCTGGTGCCTGTCGATCCATCTAAGAACCCGCCGCCTATCCCTAAGATTGTTCCTGGAGCAGAATGGCATCGGCCTCGATCTCGACCAACATATCTGGATCGATCAGCCGTTGCACTTCCACCATCGTCGTTGCAGGCCTGATAGCCCCGAACACTTCGCCATGCGCCCGACCGATGTCCTGCCATTGATCAATGTCCACCACGTAGATGCGCGTTCGGACCACATCGGCAAGTGAGGCGCCAGCCTGCTTGAGCGCCTCTTCAATCTTCTTCAACGTCTGAATCGTCTGTGCATAGGGATCCCCCTTGCCGACCAGGCCAGAGGGAGTCATGGCCGTCGAGCCAGAGACGGAGATTGAGGCACCGACACGGACCGCCCGCGAATAGCCAAGCTTGCCTTCCCAGGGACCACCAGTGGAAATGTTCTGCCGCCCCATCCGTTCCCTCCTACATCACGATGCCGCCACCGGCGTGAATATTTTGGCCCGTCAACCACCGCGCCTCTTCACTGACGACGAACGCCACCACGTCGGCAATATCCTTGGGGAGACCGAGCCGCTTCAACGGCGACATCTGGATACCGATCTGGCGAAACTGGTCTGTCATCATACCCGTCTCGGTAAAACCTGGCGAGACCGTATTAACCGTGATGCCTCGAGATGCCAGCTCCTGTGCGAGGCCCTTTGTATACTGTTCCAGCGCGCCTTTGCTGCCGAGATAGGCCGTCGCACCGGGAAAACTCAAATGGGTTCCATCGGTAGAGATGTTCACGATGCGACCGCCCTCTTTGAGCACGTTGGCTGCTTCCTGCATCGCGAAGTAGGGACCCTTGGCGTTCAAGGCGATGATCTGATCGAAATCCGCCTCTGTGGTCTCCATGAGGGGCTTGGGCATAAACCGCCCGGCATTGTTGACAAGCATATCGAGTCGGCCGAATTGCTTCACCGTCTCGATCACGAGGCGGCGTGCCTCGGCCACCTGGCTCATGTCGGCCTGGACGGCGACGGCTTTGCCACCTTTGGCTTGAATGCCCGTGATTACATAATTGGCTTTCTCCGCACTCGTTCCATAATTCACCACCACGATCGCCCCGTCGTCGGCCAATCGCTCCGCGATCGCTCTGCCGATTCCATTGGAAGCCCCGGTCACAATCGCTATTTTCCCGCTCAACGACCCCATCTGTTTCACTCCTTCATGAGACTGTTACCGCAGGGGAGTTCCCCACTGCCCCGAAAACGTCCACTCTGAAATGGGCTGGCGGCTTCGTGGCTGCTGTTCTCGTTCGCGTAACCGGTCAGGAAGGGCCACGAGGTCGCCCTGATAGCCCACCGCGACCACCGCAACCGGCTCGTAGCCCGACGGGATCTTGAGGTCAGCGCGCGCCTTCTCCACGTCGAAGCCCGCCATCTGATGCGCCGCGAGTCCGAGCGCGGTCGCTTGGAGCACGAGATTTTCGACCGCCATGCCGGTGTCGTGAAAGGCATGCCGATTTGGTTTAGCCTCATCCTCAAAGTTCAGGCTCGCCACAGACAGGATCAGGACCGGTGCGCGGTAGGCCCATTTCTGATTGCCTTCGACGAGGCAGTTAAATAATCGATCGTAGTCGGTCTTATGCTCTTTTGTAGCGACCAGAAATCGCCAAGGCTGTTCGTTATTCGATGAGGGTGCCCAGCGTGCTGCCTCGAAGAGGCTCCGCAGCTTCTCCGGCTCAATCGGTCGCTCGTCAAAGGCGCGTGGACTCCATCGCTGACGCAACAGGTCGTGGATCGGGTACTCGGTATCCGCCGGTTTGTCCATAGCCTCACGATCCTTTGCTGCTGTCCTTGGGTCGGTCCATCTCGGGAGACCAGCCACCGCCAAGGGCCTTGTAGAGTTGCACGACCGAGACCAGATGCAGGCGGCGCGTGCCTGTCAGAGACAGTTCCGCTTCGAAGAGATTACGCCGCGCCACGAGCACGTCGAGATAGTTCGCCAGCCCGCCCTTGTACCGGAGTTCGGCCAGCTTGAGTGCCGACTGCAACGCCGTGACCTGTTGCAGTTGTGCCTCGCTCTGTACCCGTGCCGTGCGGACAGCCACCAACGAGTCTTCCACCTCGCGGAACGCGACGAGGATGCTCTGCTCATACTGCGCAAGTGCCTGCTTGGCTTGCGCCTCGGCCGCCTCCTGCTGAAACCCAAGCATCTGAGCGTTCAGGAGCGGGCCGATAAATCCGGCTCCCGCCACGCCGTAGGACGCAGGATCGGTAAAGAACTTCGACAACTGCGGACTCGCCGAACCGAGCAGGCCTGTGAGCGTGATTTTGGGGAACCGATCAGCCTTGGCCGCGCCGATGCGGGCCGTCGCAGCCGCCAGCTGTTGTTCAGACTGAAGCAGATCCGGCCGCCGTTGCAACAGTTCCGAGGGCAGGCCGGCCGGCACGGCAGGCGGCATCACCTGATCGGTGAGCAACCGGCCCCTGGCCATCGCAAAGGGTTTGCGACCCATGAGGACGCTGAGTTGATTTTCCGCCTGGACCATATGCCGTTCAAGCTCCGCCATGCGGGCGGCAGCGTTGGCTCTCTCCGCTTCAAACTGATCCGTATCGAGACGTGACGTCATGCCCTGCTTGAGTCTGGCCTGGGCAATGCGGACCGATTCCTCCCACGATTGCAGCGTCCGCTTGGCGATGTCGAACTGCGCATCGAACTGGAGGAGATTGAAATAACTCTCCGCCACCCCGCTGACCAGCTGCAAGATGACCGCCCGTCGATTCTCTTCCTTCGAGAGGAGATCGGCGCGTGCCGCTTCATTCGATCGGCGAATGCGTCCCCAAATGTCGAGCTCCCACGCCAGATTGCCTTGGAGATAATAATTGAAGGGGTTGGCAAACCCCGGAAACGCGAAGACGGTCTTGCGTCCGAAAGCCGGTGCGTTGCCCGACGCCGTGAGGCCGGGGAAATAATCGGATCGGGCGATGAAGGCGCGGGCCTGAAACTCCTCGACCGTCGCGACCGCCTGCTGGAGATCCTTGTTCTCGACCAGTGCGACCTTGATCAACGCCTGAAGCTGTTCATCTTGCAGCAGATCCCACCAGGCCATATTCGCGATCGACGGGGTGTCAGGCGGCGCTTCCGCCATCCGAAAGGTCTCAGCTACCTCCGTCTTGGGGCGCTCGTAGTCCGGTCCCATGGCGCATGACATGAGAAAACACGAAAGGCCGATCACAACTAGCTTGCGCATGTTAGGCGTGATCCTCCGGAGATGGCGGCATCGGTAGTCTCTCAGAGACTGGACCTGCTGAGACACGGCGCTGAGTCAGCCGGCGAATGAGTACATAAAAAAGCGGCACGAAGAAGACCGCGAGAAACGTGGCTGCAATCATTCCCCCCATGACACCAGTCCCGATCGACTGACGGCTTGAGGCCCCCGCGCCCCTGGCCAAGACCAATGGGACCATGCCGAAGATAAAGGCCATGGAGGTCATGATGATCGGCCGGAACCGCAGTCGAGCCGCTTCCAGCGCTGCCTCGAGCAGCGGGCGTCCCGCTTCATAGCGGGTATTGGCAAACTCGACGATCAAAATCGCATTCTTCGCGGACAGGCCGATCAAAGTCACCAGTCCGATCTGGAAATAAATATCGTTCTCGAAGCCTCGTATCCACACGGCAGTGAGCGCACCGAAAATCGCAAAGGGCACGGCCAGGATCACCGCGAAGGGGACGGCCCAGCTTTCGAACTGGGCCGCGAGCACGAGAAACACCATCAATAAGGCGATCCCAAACACATAGCCGGACTGGCCACCCACTCGTCGTTCCTGAAAGGAAATGTTGCTCCAGTCGATCGCGTAGCCCTGCGGAACGAGCACCTCTTTGCCCACACGATCGAGCGCTTCAAGCGCCTGACCCGAACTGTAGCCAGGCGCGGCGCCACCCAGCACCAGGGCCGTGTTGTATCCGTTGAAGTGATTCACCGGATCCGGTCCGCTCTGATACTCCGTCGTCACGACGGTATCGAGCGGAATCATGTTGGTGCCCTGGGCGCTCTGCGCACGCACATAGATCTTCGAAATATCCTGAGGGGTCGCCCGATACTCCGCCTCAGCCTCTGTCTGCACGTGATACACGCGACCGAATTTCACAAAGTCGTTGATGTAGAAATTGCCGAAGTAGGCCTGCAACGTATCGAAGATGTCTGAAATCGGTATCCCCAAGGCCTTCGCCCGCTCCCGGTTCACATGGACATAGAGCCGTGGCGAGGAGACACGGAAATTCGTCCCCACCCGGCCGATCGCCGGCTCCTTCTGCGCTCGTTCGATGAATTGCTGCGCGACCATCGCGAACTTTTTGAAATCTCCGCCGCTCGGATCTTGCAACTGTGCGGAGAATCCCCCGACAGATCCCACGCCACGGATCGCCGGCGCATTGAACGCCAACAGCAGCGCTTCCGGAATCTTCGCAAATTCGCCATAGGCTGCGCCAACCATCGCCTTTGCGTGGTTCTGCGGTTCACTGCGCTCGTCCCAGAGTGTCAATGGTACGAACATCGTTGCCGAGTTCGGCCCTCTGGTGCCAAAGACGAAGTTTTGGCCGGAGAGGGCATCAGTTGAATGCACCGCCGGGTTCGCTTGAAAATACCGTTCCACCCGTTCGAGTACCGCATCGGTCCGCTGCTTCGACGCGCCGTCCGGCAACTGCGCCACCACAATGAAATACCCCTGGTCCTCTTCCGGGAGAAAGCTTTTCGGCAGCGTCTTGAAGAGACCCGTCGAGACCGCGAGGAGCACCCCGAACAGCAGCATGACCAACAATGGCCGCGCCATGAATGTGCCGACCACACCCATATAGCCCCGCTGTGTCCGGCCGAACGTCCGGTCGAAGAACGACCAGAACCCGCTCCGCGCTTCATGCTGTGGCACGAGGACCAGCGCGCAGAGCGCCGGGCTGAGGGTGAGCGCGACAAATCCTGACACGGTCACCGAGATCGCGATCGCGGCGGCAAACTGCTTATAGAGGGCGCCGGTGATCCCGCCCACAAAGCCGACGGGGACGAAGACGGACACCAGCACCAACACGATGGCGATAATCGGCGCAGTGACTTCGCTCATCGCTCGTTTGGCCGCGTCTCTGGCCGACAGGCGATCTTCGCGCATGTGGCGCTCGACATTTTCCACGACCACGATGGCGTCGTCCACGACGATTCCGATGGCGAGGACCATCCCGAACAGGGTAATCGTATTGATCGAGAATCCCAAGGCGTACAGTCCTGTGAACGTGCCGATCAGCGAGACCGGCACCGCGACAATGGGAATGATGGTGGCGCGCCAACTTTGGAGAAACAGAT
>JANYEF010000397.1 GCA_025363325.1 Nitrospira sp.
AGAGGTCCATCAGCTTGAGATCTTCGTCGGTCACTTCGAAGACTGCTCCCCAGACCTGTTCTCCCGGTGACGGGGTCACGCTGGCGAGGCCGCATCGCCATTCCAGAACACACGATCAAGTTTTGCCGATGGTCCTCACAATGGCGATGCGGCCTGGCCAGCGTGGCCCCATCACCGGGAGAACAGGTCTGGGGAGCGGTCTTCGAAGTGACCGACGAAGACCTCAAGCTGATGGACCTCTTCGAAGGCGATGTACCCCCAAGCGCGTTTCGTCAGGTTCAAGTCACCGTGCTGACAGAAGCCGGGGAGAAAATCCTCGTCACCACCTATGCCGCCACCCCGATCGGTAAGTTCAAACCCAAGGCGCACTATCTCGATTGGGTGATGAAGGGCCTCAAACATTGGAAGCTGCCTGAAGAGGCCATCGCTATGTGGAAGTCGTTCGCGCCGCAGTGAAACAGCCATCAGCTCACAGCGATCAGCTTTCAGCATCTCTTAAAGATAACTGAACGCTGACGGCTGAAAGCTGATCGCTTCATTACCCGCTAAAGGAGAACCCATGCCGAAACCCAAGTATCATATCGTCGTCTGCACTAACTCCCGTCCCCCAGGCCACCCGAAACCCTCCTGCGGCAGCGCTGGAGCAGCCTCCCTTCTCATGGCCTTTAATATGGGCCTCATGCAGAAGGGCGTGACACCGGGCGACGTCCTCGTCAGCGGCTCCTCCTGCCTCGGCCCCTGCGAGCAGGGACCAACCGTCGTCGTCTATCCGGACGCCACCTGGTACTCCAAGGTGACGGAAGCCGACGTGGCGACCATCATCGATGAACATATCAAGGGCGGAAAGCCAGTCGCGAAGCTGAGCCCGGATTCAGTCTGGAAATAAAAGCAGGCTAGAGGTGAGGGGCCAGAGGCGAGGGGTGAGTTCAAAATCTTCCCCTAGCCTATCGCCCCTAGCCTCTTGCCTAACCATCTCTATGCCAACGCCCAGCCATACAGAACACAAATCCCATGCACCTCTCAAAGTGGGGTGCATGGTGATTACTTGCAGCGACACGCGGACCCCCGACACCGATACCAACGGGCAACTCATCCACAAGCTCCTCAGACAGTTCGGGCATGAAGTCGTCTCCTACCATTTGGTGAAGGATGAACCGGCTCAGATCAAAGGCCGGATCGCCGAAGGCCTGGTGAACAAGGACGTCCAGGCCATCATCATCAATGGCGGTACCGGCATCTCAAAGCGAGACTCAACATTTGAAGCGGTCGATGCCATCCTGGAGAAACGACTGGTGGGATTCGGCGAGATCTTCCGCTACCTGACCTATCAAGACATCGGCTCACCGGCCATCATGAGCCGCGCCACCGCCGGCATCATCAAGGGCCGAATCCTCTTCTCAACCCCCGGCTCCGAAAACGCCGTCCGCCTCGCGATGGAAAAGCTCATTCTTCCAGAACTTGGCCACCTGGTGAAGGAACTCACCAAGTGAGTCGTGTGCTCTTTTCTTCCATTCAAACGGCAGCGAAAAGCCCGTGTGCGTTTAGGCGAAACTTGTCTGTGTTGGACTTTTTATCCACTGCCTGAATATAAAGAAGTCCTTTTAAGCTCTCTCTTATCGCGCTTTCATCATCATGCCTAAAAACAAATAATTTCAGGCTCACGGTGGGCGCAATGCGACTCGCCTCTGGCACAGGAAGTGTAGCAACTGAAACATCCATCACGGAAACATTGTGTGTCCTCTGAAGCCCGTAAACCAGCTTCTGATACTTCCCCTCTAGTAATTGACTACAAACATCATGAGGCAGCGCAAAGAAGTATCTAGCATCTGACACTTTTTCCATAATCAGTTGGGATATGGCGGATTTGATGTCCTTGAGGGCCTTCAGGAGATACCCTGCCTGATGAGGTACTAGAGGAGCCGATGTGGCTGCATTCAAAATGGATCTATCACCTCGCCACAGCAGTGAATAGATTCTCCCCTGCGTAGTTATAAAACACTTCGCGCCCTCTTGCTCGCCTATCTTGTAAACCTCCACCTCTGCTTGTGTATCCCAATTGTTTCCAAAGAGACTTGGTGATGGAGGCGCTGGTTTAGCTTCAGGACTCAATATCTTAATGGCATACAGTCCTCTGGCCTTTTCATAAAACTCTTTGTTCCACTCCCGATAAGCAATCGAACTGCTATACAGCGTGTCACCACGAGAAAACTGACACGCTCCTATCGCATCGACAAAGGCGCTGGGAATCGCCCACTCAAATCCAGCAAAAAAATTGTACGCTTCAGTTGCCATTTCTCAGACGAACTTGCTTGTCATAGCAATCTCTCGGCTAATTACGCATTGCCCTAGCAAGAGTTTTCTTCAACTTCGAGACTTCTTTCTCGGCTTTTCTAAGGACTAATTCT
>JANYEF010000410.1 GCA_025363325.1 Nitrospira sp.
GATCCGATTGTCAGAGAATCAGGAGGCGGCTGTGGCAAGTTACCGACAAGAGCTGGAAAAGTGTGGAACTGACGGGATTCCGTCGCTCGATGACGTCGAATCAGGCAAGCTGGTCGGTGCCGTCCTCCCCATGTCTGAGAAAGCGCAGATCCAGATGCGTAATAGCATCGAAGTCATCGATTACCTCCTCAATCAAGAGCGCGTCGTCTGGAGCTGACGACCGCGTTCCTCACTTCCTAAATCCCCCCGAATCTTGCAGGATGCTGAAAAAGTCCGCCAGCGGCGTTCTCGCTCCGCTCACAGGGACCGTGAAACGTGAGGCGTGAAACGTGAAACGAGGGGTCAGCCGCGGAGCTGCGGCATTGCATGGGATAAGGCGCGTCTCGGCGCGCCAGGGTTGGGCGGGTGAGAAGTCTGGCCTTTTTGAGCATCCTGCCTGGTGTTTTCCCCATGTGCCATCTGTGCGAACCATAGAAGCTCTCGCGTGACAACATAGCTTTCCCGCAACCTGCTAAAGTCGCCCTCTTGACAGGCCTCTCGTGCCTTCGTACGCTCTTGTCGTACTTCTTCCCTTTATCACCAGGAGACACACCGATGGCATGCGTTCGCCTGCATCATAGGTTTTCTGTGGCTGTGGCGTATCGGTTCATGATTGCAACGGCGTTTGTGATGCTGATGCCTTATACGGTGCCGGCTTCTGATGAATTGCCGAAAGAGACAGTCTTGCCGATGGGTATGGCTGGCAAGGCGATCCAGGCCTCGTTGGATGCTTGCAACAAAGATGGCTACCGGGTGAGCGTGTCGGTCGTGGATCGAGCCGGCGTGCTTCGCGCCATGGCCCGAGCCGATGGGGCCGGGCCGCATACGGTCGATAGTAGCAGGAAAAAGGCCTATACCGCGGCGAGTCTCCGCCGTCCTACGACCGAATTGGCTGAGCTGATCAACAAGGTGCCGACCATGCAGGCTCTTCGCGAGATGAACGATCAGGTGCTGATGCTGGGAGGTGGGCTACCAATCGAGATCGGCGGTGAGATCGTCGGAGGGATTGGTGTCGGTGGGGCACCAGGTGCACACCTCGACGATGCCTGTGCCCAAGCAGGGCTGGACGCGATTGGCGCAGCGCCGAAAGTTCCAGCGCCCAAGTGAGGCGCCGACACTGGTTGGCTGCCGTTGGGATCGTGGCAATGCTCTGCGGTGCTTGCAACAACACCGCTCCCGAACCGGCATCTGTGGATATTCCTTCGGCACAGGCCAAACTTGCCATTACTCGATCGGCGACCGACCCCTTCCTCTCCCGGCACAGTCTCACATTGAGGGTCGAGGGAGCGGGAGGCTGCTCGTCTTCAACGGAGCTGTTCCCTAATACGGGATATGCGAGCCGGCGGAATCTCTATCAAGTGGGAACGGGTGTGCTCTACGTGGTGGGCCAATTCGATGCTCGGGTCATCGATTCTCTGCACTGCACGATCACACTTGCCGAGTTTCGCACTCTCGATCGCTACGTGACTTTCCTCGGCAGCTTCGATGAGAACGAACAGAAGCAGTGGACCTACTTTCCCGCCAGTCAGCGGCCAGAACTCCCCTTTGAAAAACGGTGACCCCAGCTCAGCTCGGCGATTCGTGAGGCGTGAAACGTTAAACGTGAAAGGTTTCGGAGGAAGAGCACTCGGCAGTCCTGTGTTTTTCGTTTCACCTTTCACGGTCTTTGAAGGTAAGTTCAGAGACGGCGGACTTGTCCAGCTCGCCTTTGCCGAGTGCGACCAGTCGCAGGTATTGATCGTAGGTCGCTTGAGCTAACGGGGCGGTGAGCCCGGCGGTCTTCGCTAACGCGAGGGCGATGCCTGAGTCCTTGGCTGCATGGGCAGCAGAGAAGTAGCAGTCATGAGCGCGGTTTTGCATGTCCTCACCGTCCGTCTCCAACACGCGCGACGCGGCTCCTGTTTGGGCGAAGATGTCTCGCAACATCGTCAGATCGAGGCCGAGTGCTGCACCAAGCCCCAGCCCTTCGGCCAGTGCCGCAGTATTGCAGTTCATCACCATGTTGACGAGGGCTTTGACCTTCGCGGCCTCTCCTGCCGATCCGATATAGCGGAGGTGTGCGCTCAATTTTTCCAAGAGCGGCTTCGCTGACTCGAATACATCAGGACGCCCGCCGCACATGAGATAGAGCGTACCTTGGCGCGCCTGCGTAATGCTGCTGGCCATGCAGGCTTCGAGGCTCTGGCCTCCGCGTTGCGTCACCAGAGTTTCGACGTTGATGTGCACAGACGGTGAGAGGGTGGCACAGTTTATGAAGAGCCGATCTTTGGCGTGGCGGAGAAGGCTCTCCGTGTCGGTCGCGGAAAAGATGTGGTGCATCGCCGCGTCATCGGACACGACAGTGAAAATGATGGTTGCAAGTTCTGCGATTCGGGCCGGGGTGGCAGCCGCTTCACAGCCTAACTCGGTCGCAAGGTTGGTGGCCGTGGCGTGATCCCTGTCGTACAGGGCTACGATTGTTTCCTGTTGATCTCTCAAACGCCGGGCCATGTTGGCCCCCATTCGTCCGACTCCCACGAAGCCGATCCTCGAATGAGACTGCCTCATCTCTCTTGCCCTTTCGTTCGTGTTAGCATGCGGTCGCTTGAACGAGCGAGTGTAGCATACGCCTAAGAAGCCGATACAAAGCAAGGAAGGGAGGTTCATGCGTGCATCAACCCATTGTTGGATATCACTTGGATGAATTTGGCGATTGGGTGGCCGACCTACAATGTGGTCATGGTCAGCACGTGCGTCACCAGCCACCGATGACGAGTCGGCCCTGGGTCCTGACGGAGGAAGGCCGGAAACAGCATCTCGGAGAGACCTTGAAGTGCAAGAAGTGTGACGAGGCGGCCTGTTGAATTATTCGATGGTGGTGACGTTCGGAGATGGTGCTGCGGCCATGTCGAGGCCGGGGTCTGACCAGGGTTGTAGATGTGGGCCTTCATATCGGTAGCCGCCCGTGACGGGATCACTTGCCAGCAAGAGTGGGGTGTCGAGGTCGAGCACCTCGAAGCCGCCGAGTCCCAGGACCAGGCTGAAGGAGCAGCCCATTGCAATGCGTGTTTCGACCATCCCGCCGATCATCAACTTGAGGCCGGATGCTTTGGTGAAGGAGGCAATCTCCACGGCTTCGGCGACGCCGGTCTTCATGATCTTGATGTTGATATAGTCAGCCGCGCCTCGGGCGACGACTGCTTGCGCGTCCGCGAGCGAGCGGACTGATTCATCCGCCGCGACAGGAATGCCGGTCTCTCGGCGGATAGCCGCCATGCTGTCGAGGTCGCCCCGCACCACCGGCTGTTCAAGCAGCACCATTTTCCCGCCGAATCTCTTCACCCCCTGCGCAAAGGTCAAGCAATCCTGGCGGGAGAAGCCCTGGTTGCCATCGCCGATGAACGAGATGTCTGGGAGTGCGAGATGCACGGCTTCCAGACGTCGAATGTCGTTCTCGACATCCTTGCCGACCTTCATTTTGAAAAGGCGAAACCCCTTCGCATGCCATCCTCGCGCCAGGGTGACGGTCTTGTCGAGGTCGGTGATGGGAATCGTGATGTCCGTCTTCCGCGCTCGTACATCCGCGCCACCCCAAAGTTGCCACATCGGGATGCTCGACGCTCGGCAGTAGGCATCGATGACGGCGGTTTCGAGTCCACAACGTGCGGCGGGATGAGTGAGCGCCTGTTCAGACAGTAATCGCCCAACTTCCTTGTAGCTTGCGGCTGAGCGACCAAGAACTGTCTCGCCGAGTTGGTGGAGTGCCGTAAGGCAGCTCTCACGAGTTTCTCCTCCGACTTCAGGGAACGGCGCCGCTTCGCCATATCCCTGTGCGCCATTGGCCAGCGTGACTCGCAGAAAGACATTCTCCGCAATCGTTCGTGTGCCGGTGGCGACGACGAAGGGGTCAGTAATGGGGATGTCGACGGGCCAGTACTCGATTCTTCTGATTATGGGGGGGAGCGTGTGCATCAATGGATAGACGTTAGCAGGGCGAGCCCCTTCTCAAAATGCGTCGAAGATTCTTGGCGAGGCTGCATGTGGCGGATCTAGAGCGGTCTGCCCCGGTACATTTCGGTCAGTTATGTCGGGGTTGCTGGCCGCCTTTCCGATTGCTCGTGGGCGCACGAACTCGGGGCGTTGTCCACCAGCGAACAACTGTTCTGGAAACCGTTCCCGCACGTTCGCCCAGCCTACCCTGTCTCGCGAAAGATTGACATCAAAACTTTAGTCGGTGTTGACCCTGGAGCGAGGCCAGAATTCTCCCGCAAGCGTTTCGGATCGCGCACTGGTGTCCCCGCGTCGTTCGACCCTTGCCGTAAAAATGGATTTACTTGAGCTGTAGCGATACCTCCGTATAGTAAAGCCTTGTCTGGAGACGCGCCCATGAATGATCAGCAGACAATCACCGCGATTTTTGGTCTCGAAGAGTGCCTCGAACAGTACATTGCTGACTGCCGTAGCCGTGTGGACGGCTTTGTGCAACGGCATTTTTCACTTCAGGAAACCATCGCACTTCAAAAACAGTCGCTCGTGAGTGACCTGCTGTGCCATCCGGTCAATGCTCTGTGGGCAATTCCGTCTCTCTTTCTGAAAAAGCTCATCGAGGTACCGATGAAATTGGGCTGGCGCTCCGGTGCCGACCTGATGACTCTTGTGCCTGCGGGCCTCAAAACATGTTATCAGAAAGAGATTGAACGGCTGATTGCCACTGATTTGCTGGAATGGCCCTGCACAATGGGTGATCGGCAGGCCTCGACGAATGGGCTTCTCGAACGCATCAAGCAGCACAAGCAGGTGGGTTCCCTTCGCGCATCAGGCGCTCTTTCGGACGAAGCTCTGAGGGAACTGTCCGACATCCCCCGCCTCATTGCCGAGCATTCTGCCGGCCGCGCATTGGTGCTCGATACTACGGCGACGGTGCTGACGCTGGTGACTGGATGGCTCTTCTTCGGCGATCACTCTCTCGGCATTTCAGGGATGGGCGATCAGATTGCTGGAAAGAGGGCCAAAGACAAGGCAGCCTCCACGTTTATGTTCGGAGCCAGTCTCGGATCGACATTCTACTCAGTGTTTCCACCGAAGCCATCCTTCTGGGAAGTCGTGGGAGCCACGCTCATTGTAGGGCTGTTTATTACGGCGATGAGCCTTCTCGTTGGCCTGCTGAGTGATCCCTGTCTGAAACAGGTAGGCTTCCAGCATACGCAGCTGAACTCGCTGATCGATGCCGTGGAGGAGTCCTTGCATCGGCAATTACGAAAGCGCCTCAAGCCTGCCCTCAGACAACTGGCGGCATGATGAGCAACGTGTCGTGAGTAACCGTCTCGCGAAATAGCCCGCATTATTCATGTCGGTTCGTCGCGAAATCGCATAGAAGCCACACGCCTCCAGCCCCGTGCCTCTCGCCTGAACATCTACGATTGCAGCAGAAATATTCATGAGTAATATGGGTTAAGGCGATTCGGCGTTTCTCTGCCAGTGTGTTCCTTAGCAGGCTGCGGGAAAAACCTATGTTGGTACGCCAGAATGTAGGTGGTTCGCGCGTGTGGCACAACAGAAGAATATTTTTGCAGGATGCTCAAAAAGACTGTTCATCAAGGCCGCAGCGAGCGAAGAGGTGAGGCGTACGCTTCGGTACGTTGAGCCTCTGAGCGATGCGAGAACGCCGCTGGCGGACTTTTTCAGCATCCTGTTAGTAGAACGTATACACCAACAAAGCGTTACATTGGATGCGGGTATAGATATTGGCGATCTGGGTGTAGTCGGCCATCAATTTCAATAACCATACTTTCGAGAGATGATTGGTGTAGGCAGCGTGGGCATCGCCCCCAAGACGAAAGGCCGACGCTTGAGTCGATTCGTCGATGTACTGGAGCGCCGGACCTGCCGCAAACGCGAATTCGTCCTTGCTCTCCATGGTGTAGGTGGCGGCCAGTCGTGGAATTTGATTCACGAATACTTGAGGGCTGAAGTATCCGCCCGGCAAGGGCTCACTCGTACTGGAGACAAACCCGCTCTGATTATCTCCATAGTGGGTCAGATAGAAGAGGTATTCAGCCGACAGGTCCCACTGGTCCGTTTGCCACAGAGGGAGGGAGGCCTTGAGGTCCAGCCCGATCTGGTTGTTCGAACTCAGGCCCTCGGATGTCACCCAGCCGGCGAAAGGCATCACATCAACGTGAACCGATCCCACATCGAATGTGACCGTACTGTAAAACAGAGTCGATCGAGCGAGGCCGACTAACCGGCCTGTGCTGCGGGAGCCGGCGAGCGAGGCAAAGGAGTCGTATTTGAATTCGCGTTTCACGCCCGGGCGGATCGAAAAGGACGGACTCTCGTGTGTGTCTTCGAATTTGTACGCGAGCCCGTCGCCCTGGGGGGCGCCGTGGTGTTCCAGAATAGCATCGAAGCGATTCGATGGATTGAATCGGATCTGATTCCCCAATGAGAGATAGCCGCCTGTCCGATTCTCCGATGAACTCCGGAAATGTTCGGTTCCGACTTCGAGGGTCGTGGTGGTGAAGGGTGTGAGATCGACCCTGCCCCTCGATCCGATTCGAACCCCGTAGAGTTCGAACGGT